>JAPHTE010000020.1 GCA_026196445.1 Lysobacterales bacterium | reverse complement strand
CTCGATCAGTGACTGGTGACCGAGGTGCAGGCCATCGAAGTTGCCGATCATCACCACCGATGATTGCAACAAGGGCTTGCCCGGGTTGTCTCTGATTACGTGCATACCTTCAGCGCCAGCACCACTCAATTGCGAAGCAGCGAATTATAGCAGCCACTGGGCATACAGCACGCAAATTTGATGTGTTGATGCTACTACGTGGAACCGCGCAGAAGGTCGTGCTTTTTAAGCCCGGTGACCATGGTGACAAAAACGAAAACAATGACCCCAAACAGGATCGCCAGCCCCAACTTCCTGACCCGCATCATCGCGCTGGCCTGGAGCCAGCTTTCGATGTCCTGGGTCATGAACAACAACAGCCCGCCCATGACCGCACAGGCCAGGATGACAGACAGCCAGACCCGCAACCAGCCACGATCAGGGACATACACACCCTGCTTGCGCAAACCGCGGTAAAGCAGGCCTGCGTTCAGGTAAGCCGCCACTGCACTGGCCAGCGCGAGACCGGCGTGCGGGCCGGCGAAACCATAACCCAGCAATGCGCCGACAAAAAGCAGGTTCAGCAGCATGTTTGTAACCATGGCCGTGATGGCGATCCTGACAGGTGTCCGTGTGTCCTGGCGTGCGTAATAACCTGGCGCCAGTACTTTCACAGCAATAAACGCCGGCAAACCGGCTGAATACGCGATCAGGCTATAGCTGGACATGCGTACGTCGTTCGGCTGGAACGCATCGTACTGGAACAGGGTGATCAGGATGGGTCCGGCCAGCATGATGAGGCCGACCGCGGCCGGTACCGTGACGATTACCGCCAGGCGCAGGGCCCAGTCGAGTGTGGCCGAGAACTCGGCCGTGCTGGCACGTGCGTGTTTTTGCGACAGGTTTGGCAGGATAACCGTGGCCAGGGCAATACCCAGCACGCCCAACGGGAATTCCAGCAAACGGTCCGAATAATACAGCCACGAAACGCTGCCGCTGACCAGGAACGTCGCGATAACACTGTCCACCAGCAGGTTGACCTGCGCAACGGAGGATCCGATCAGGGTCGGGATCATCAGCTTCAGGATGCGGCGCACCCCCGAGTGCCGCCATCCCCAACGTGGCCGTGGCATCAGTCCCAGCCTCGCCAGGGCCGGGACCTGTAAGGCCAGTTGTACGACACCGGCCGCCAGCACACCCCAGGCCAGTGCCGTAACGGGTACCTGCATGCTTCCGGCCAGTAACAGGGCTGCCGCGATCAGGGAAATATTGAGCAAAACCGGTGTCAATGCCGGAATCAGGAAGCGCTCGAAAGTGTTCAGGATACCGCCGGAGAGCGCCGTCAGTGATATCAACAGGATGTACGGGAAGGTGATGCGTAACATGCCAGCCGACAGGTCAAACTCCGGTCTGCCATCGACCAGCCAGCCGGGGGCAAAAATTGACAGCACCAGCGGTGCGGCAATGACGCCAATTGCAGTCAGGATGAGCAAGACCGATGCCAACGTACCTGTGACGTGATCCACGAGGTCACGCAATGCCTCCCTGTCACCGGTTGCCTTGTACTCGGACAACACCGGCACGAAGGCCAGTGAGAACGAACCCTCGGCGAACAGGCGGCGCATGAAATTCGGTATCTTGAAAGCCAGGAAAAAGGCGTCCGTTTCACCACTGGCGCCGAAAACTTTTGCCAGTACGACATCACGGATAAAACCGAGAATCCGGGAAAGAATGGTCGCGCTGCCGACCGTTGCGGTTGATTTGAGCAGTTTCACCCTGGATTGTGCTCCGAATTCAACCCTGACCCGAAAAAAACCATGTATTTTCCTGTTAAATGATTGACCCGGCGAAGAAAAACTAAGATACTACGCGGCTAGTTTCTGAACCAGTATTAATGGAGATTTACCTTGGCTAACAGTTTATCAGCACGCAAGCGTGCCCGTCAGGCAGAAAAGCATCGATTGCTTAATGCAAGCCAGCGTTCGCACATGCGCACAGCAATCAAAAAAGTACTCACGGCCATTGAATCCGGTGACAAGAGTGCAGCCGAATCAGCCTACAAGGCTGCTGTCCCTGCCATTGACCGCTCGGTGACCAAGGGCCTGATGCACCGCAACAAGGCAGCGCGTCATAAATCACGCCTGAACAACCACGTTCGCAACATGTAATTTCGCGTTTGGTTCACACCGGGTGAATCAAACCGCCTGAAAGATTAAAACAAAGCCCCGTTCGAATCGGGGCTTTTTTATGTCCCCTTGGTGCAAGTCCGCGCGTAGATCAATCCACGGGACTCCAGTCTTTTTGCTGTTCCTGCTCCAGTTCTTTCATTTCATCCAGTGTGCGTCCAATGTTCTGCACCAGGTCGTCAGTGCCGTGGCGGGTAGCTGAAGAAATCATGAACCACGGGGCCTTCCAGTGCAGGACATCTACTACCCGCCGGGCAATATTTTCTGCAACCGGCGGTTCAACAAGGTCGGTCTTGGTAAACACCAGCCAGCGTGGCTTGTCACCCAAATCGGCGTCGAATTTGACCAGTTCCTGCGCCAGCTTCCTGACCGCGTCTTCGGGCAATTGTCCGTCGGGGGGTGCGATATCCACCAGGTGTAACAGCAGCCTGGTCCGTTGCAGGTGTTTCAGGAACTGCACGCCAAGTCCAGCACCGTCAGCCGCACCTTCGATCAGGCCCGGAATGTCGGCGATCACGAAGCTGCTGTCGATACCGATACTGACCACGCCAAGGTTGGGATGCAGGGTCGTGAACGGATAATCGGCGACTTTTGGCCGGGCAGCCGAAACCGTGCTGATCAGGGTTGATTTTCCGGCGTTTGGAAAACCCAGCAAGCCGACGTCCGCCAGAACCTTCAACTCCAGGTGCAGCTGGTATTCCTCGCCGGACCCGCCGGGTGTAAATTTTCGTGGCGCGCGGTTGGTGGAACTCTTGAAATGTACGTTGCCCAGGCCGCCACTCCCACCCCGGGCCACCAGCAGACGCTGTCCGTGTCTGGTCACATCACCGACCGGCACCCCGCTCGCCTCGTCCGTGACAATGGTTCCCAATGGTACGCGTATGAAGACATCTTCACCCTTTTTACCATACTTTTCCTGGCCTTTGCCCTGCACGCCGTTCTGCGCCTTGTAGCTGCGCCGGTGGCGGAAATCCACCAACGTGTTCAGACCGGAATCGCCTTCAAGGTAAACACTGCCGCCATCACCTCCGTCCCCGCCGTCGGGACCGCCGTACTGTATGTACTTCTCCCTGCGGAATGAGGCAGAGCCGTCGCCGCCCTTACCCGCGGTAACGTGAATGGATGCTTCGTCAACGAATTTCATAGTGGCTCATTATAGTCGCTCGAAAGTACAGACCCGCAAGGCTTCGCGCCGCACATCTGACATCCAGGGATGGAGGGTATACAGGGGATTGTCAGGAACAATCCGTGCCATGTGCTCTTTCGCGAAGTACCGTTCATCCTGAACATAAAAAAAGGGGCCAGGTTCACACGGAACCTGACCCCTGCTTTTCATGTCCCTATTTCTCTTCGGCTTCCACGCTGACATACCTGCGCTTCGGCATGCCGCGTTTCTGGTACTTCACTTTACCGTCGGTCAGTGCGAACAAAGTATGGTCACGGCCAATACCGACGTTCTCACCGGCATGAAACCGGGTACCGCGCTGACGAACCAGGATATTTCCCGCTTCGACCGGCTCGCCACCAGAGCATTTGATGCCCAGGTACTTGGGGTTGGAATCGCGACCATTGCGCGTACTACCGCCTGCTTTCTTATGTGCCATGATTCAACTCCTCTGTCAGTCTTCGCTTTTTGCTTCAACTTTGGGTTTGGCCTCTGCCGGCTTCTCAGCCTTAGCCTTGGACACTTTCTTTTTCTTCGGTGCCGAGGCCGCGATCCCGGTAATTTCGATCTGGGTGTAGTCCTGGCGATGCCCCATGCGTTTCATGTGCTGCTTACGGCGTTTGAACTTGAGTATCCTGACCTTTTCCCCGCGACCTTGATCGACAACCGTGGCCGTGACCTTGCCGCCTTTCAGGAAGGGCGAACCGATTTTTACCTTCTCGCCTTCACCGACCATCAACACCTGGTCAAGTTCTACCGTAGCGCCCTTTTCAGCGTCCAGCTTTTCAATTTTCAGAATATCTCCAGTGGTTGCACGATACTGCTTTCCACCAGTTTTAAATACTGCGTACATGGTAACCCGCTCCAAATCCAAAGGGCCCTACAAAAGGGCGAGAATATTAGCGGTTTTATGAGGTCCGGTCAACTGCCAATAACGTAAAAACATTGAATTTCAAGGTGGCCTCGCTCACCTGGCGTCCTGTCCGATCTTTCTCCGGACCAGGACCATACTTTTAATTCAAAAGAGGGGTATAGTAGTTGGTTGGAAATCGTTTTGGCCGTTTTGAGCCTATGACCAATACAAACCATATGCAAACCATAAAAATTCGCGGCGCCCGCACCCACAACCTGGCCAATATCAACCTCGACCTGCCGCGGGACAGGCTGATCGTGGTCACGGGCTTGTCAGGCTCAGGCAAGTCGTCTTTGGCGTTCGACACCATATACGCCGAGGGACAGCGCCGCTACGTGGAATCACTCTCGGCCTACGCACGCCAGTTCCTGTCGGTGATGGAAAAACCG
>JAPHTE010000228.1 GCA_026196445.1 Lysobacterales bacterium | reverse complement strand
CGCACAAAAATGCAGTGGCTGCGTACAATCACCTGAATCTCGGTTTCACGGTCAAACAATTGCAGGATTTCTGCAAGAAGGCCGGCCTGGAACCGCTCGACATCCGCGTCTCGGCCATCGAAAAACGCTCCCCCAACTTCGAAGTGCTGACCCTCGTGGCTGGCAAGCCACCAGAATGAAGCGCCCTGGCAACCACCGGTAACGACCATGTATTCCCAACCCTTTAAAAACTCTGAAACAGCCGAACAGCTGCAAGCCATGCTCCACGAAAAAATCCTGGTGCTTGACGGGGCCATGGGTACGATGATCCAGACACTGGGCCTGGGCGAGGAAGATTTTCGCGGCGAACGTTTCAAGGATCATGCCCTGCCCCTGCGTGGCAATAATGACCTGCTGACCCTGACCCAACCGGACAAGATCGCTGCCATCCACCGGGCGTTTCTGCAAGCCGGCGCGGAACTGGTCGAGACCAATACCTTTAACAGCACGGGAATCTCGCAGGCCGATTACGGTACCGGGCACCTGGTCAGGGAATTGAACCGCGAGGCTGCCAGGTTAGCAAAATCCGAGGCCGAAAAGTTCACTGCAAAGGATGCATCCAGGCCGCGTTTCGTAGTTGGCTCACTGGGCCCGACTAACCGTACCGCATCGCTTTCCCCCGATGTGAACCGCCCGGAATACCGCAACGTAACCTTCGCCCAACTGCGTGACAGCTACGCCGAGGCCACCAGGGGCCTGATCGAGGGCGGGGCAGATTTTCTGATGGTCGAGACCATTTTCGACACGCTGAATTGCAAGGCGGCACTGATCGCGATCGACGATGTATTTGACGAGTTCGGCCACCGCCTGCCGGTGATGATCTCCGGCACCATTACCGATGCCAGCGGCCGCACCCTGTCCGGTCAAACCGTGGCCGCCTTCTGGAATTCAGTGCGGCACGCCAAGCCCGTCTGTATCGGCCTCAACTGTGCACTGGGGGCCACCGAGTTGCGGCCCTGGCTTGTCGAGTTGTCCAAGGTGGCCGAGATCCCGGTCAGTGTGCACCCGAACGCCGGTCTGCCCAATGAATTGGGCGAATACGACGATACTCCCGAACAGATGGCGCGGATTCTGGCCGGTTTTGCCAACGAGGGCCTGATCAATATCGCCGGTGGTTGCTGCGGCACCCGCCCGGAGCACATCGAGGCCATCGCCCGTGCGCTCGCGGGTAAATCACCCAGGGTCCCGCCGGAACCTATTCCCTATTGCCGGCTGGCCGGCCTGGAAGCCCTGACGCTTTCCCCGGAGTTGAATTTCGTCAATGTCGGCGAACGCACCAACGTCACCGGTTCTGCGATTTTCCGCCGCCTGATCCAGGCGGATGACTTCGAGGCCGCAGTGGAAGTCGCGCGCCAGCAGATCGAAAACGGCGCGCAGATCATCGACATCAACATGGACGAAGGAATGCTGGATGGCGTGGCGGTCATGACCCGCTTCCTGAACCAGATCGCCTCGGAACCTGACATTGCGAGGGTGCCCGTGATGCTCGACTCGTCGCGTTGGGAAGTATTGAAAGCCGGTCTTGCCTGCCTGCAGGGCAAGGGCGTGGTTAACTCGATCAGTCTCAAGGAAGGCGAGGATGCGTTCCTCGCTCAAGCCCGTGCAATATTGCGCTTTGGCGCGGCGGTCATCGTCATGGCGTTTGACGAGAACGGCCAGGCTGATACGCTGGAGAAGCGTGTCAGCTTCTGTGAACGGGCCTGGCGATTGTTGACCGAAAAAGTCGGATTTCCACCCGAAGATATCATTTTCGACCCCAATATATTTGCCGTGGCAACCGGTATCGAGGAACACAACTCATACGGTATCGACTTTATCGAGGCCACCCGGCGTATCAAGCAGTCATGCCCGGGCGCGTTGGTCTCAGGCGGGGTCAGCAACATCTCTTTTTCATTCCGGGGACAGGACCGGGTCCGCGAGGCGATCCACGGTGTATTCCTTTACCACGCCGTACACGCGGGCATGGACATGGGTATCGTCAACGCCGGCCAACTGGAAGTCTATGACGAGATCGACCCCGTTTTACGCGAAGCCGTCGAAGACGTCGTATTGAACCGCCGCGATGATGCCACCGACCGCCTGCTGGAACTGGCGCAGGAATTCCAGGGCGCCGGTAAACACGAGACCACTGATGAAAGCTGGCGCGAGTTAGCGGTCGAAGAACGCTTGAAGCACGCCCTCGTCAAGGGCATCAACAGCCATATCCAGGAAGACACCGAGGCCGCGCGGCAGAACTGCGCCCAGGCACTGGACGTCATCGAAGGCCCCCTGATGGATGGCATGAACACGGTCGGCGATTTGTTTGGTGACGGACGCATGTTCCTGCCCCAGGTGGTCAAGAGCGCACGGGTCATGAAACAGGCTGTTGCCGTTTTGATACCGTATATCGAAGAGGAAAAGCGCCACACCAAATCCGCCGGCAAACGCCTGAACCGCGTATTGCTGGCGACCGTCAAGGGCGACGTCCATGACATCGGCAAGAATATCGTTGGCGTGGTGCTGGGTTGCAACAACTACGAGATCATCGACCTCGGCGTCATGGTCCCGGCTGAGACCATCATCGAGACAGCACGCAGGGAAGACGTCGACATTATCGGTTTGTCGGGCCTGATCACACCGTCGCTCGAGGAAATGAGCCATGTTGCATCAGAAATGCAGCGCCAGGGTATGCAGCAACCATTGCTGATCGGCGGCGCCACTACATCCCCCACGCACACCGCGCTGCGTATCGAACCTGAATACTCGAATGGTGTTTTCTGGGTCAAGGACGCGTCGAAAGCAGTCGGCGTGGTGCGCAAACTGGTCGACGCCGATGAGCGAGCAGCCTTCACCATCAGTACCGCGCGGGACTACGCGGATATCCGCGAACGCCGTTCCACGGCGAGCTCACGCAAGCCGCCGCTCAGCCTGGAGGATGCGCGCAACAACGCCTTTCAGCCGGACTGGGCAGAGGCAGATGTCAGCCGGCCAGCACAGCCTGGGTTACACGTTTTTGACGATATAAGGCTGGGTGACTTGCTGGAGTTGATCGACTGGACACCGTTTTTCAGGACCTGGGAATTGCGTGGCCGTTACCCGGATATCCTGGATGACAAGAACCAGGGTGAAACTGCGCGCAGCCTGTTTGAAGACGCAAAGTCGATGTTGCAGGAAATCGTCTCAGGTCATTGGCTCCAGGGCCGGGCCACGGTGGGAATATTCCCGGCTTCTTCTGTAGGTGACGACGTCGTCCTCTATTCAGACGATGCCCGTAACGAAGAAATCGCGCAGCTCAACTTCCTGCGCCAGCAAAAGGCCAAGGCCGATGGCCGATTCAACCGTTGCCTGGCCGACTACATCGCCCCTGCTTCATCCGGCCTCGCGGACCACATCGGCCTGTTTGCGGTCACCGCCGGGCTG
>JAPHTE010000399.1 GCA_026196445.1 Lysobacterales bacterium | reverse complement strand
GGAAATAGCCGATCCAGGATCTTTTCAGCAACCTGATCCGGTTCATCCTCACCGCTTGACAGGTCCTGTTGGAGATCAAGGCTCCAGGTCCCATCCAGTACACGTTGGTATTTACCGTGGCCCAGCATCAATAAGCCGTTCGGACAGACAGTTCTGCCTTTGGTCAAATCCGTAAAGTCTTCACGCTTGTAAGGCTGACGTTCCAGGCGAATGGCCGGTATGTCACGCCGCTGCGCCGCCCTGATAATCGCCTCGGTCTGGATTGGCAACAGCCGTTTTCGGGCAAAGTCCGTGAACATCCGAAACGGCTCCTCGAGCAAACGCCGCTTGCCACTGACGAGTTCCGTAGCCAGCTTGACGGCCGTCATTCCAACATCGCAGTGCTCGTGCTCCATCAGGGCGATCCAATATTCATGTTCCGCATAGCACGTTTGGGTAATGAAATTGACCCTGTGACCTGCTTTTCGTTGAAATAACAGGGCCGTTTGCACCAGCAAGGACGTGTACCAGGCCATTCGTTCGTCGGGAAGATCTTGTTCCGGAAACACTTCGTCTTTTTCCAGGATTCCACCCTTGATGAGCAAGTCTCGTACCTGGGCAGCATCCAGGGGAAAACGCTCCTGATCGGCAGCGGTGAAATCAAGCGTGATTTCCACGACCGTTTTTTCAGACCGGCGATTGGGCCAACAATATGCAAACCACTCTACTCTCGGCATCTGTCTTTTCCGTTATTTACGTTGCCAGCATAAAAAGGTTCCTCGGTCTTTGTCCAGAACTGGATATTTGGTGATACGCCTGGTGGATACAGGTGCATCCAAACCGGCAATGGGGCAAACTGCGCAGCATGACAATGGCGATTTGGCTGACCGTGGTTTCGATTTGCATGCTTGGGGCGATGTCGCCCGGCCCGTCGCTTGCCGTTGTACTGAAGCAGACACTCAGCGGTGGACGTAAAAACGGCCTGGTGGCAGCCGCCATGCACGGGCTGGGTATCGGTTTTTATGCCCTGTTATGCATATCCGGCATCGCTTTTTTAATTACCACCACACCCGTCCTGTTCCAGGTGATGCAATGGGCAGGGGCAGCTTACCTGGTGTGGCTCGGCATCAAGGGGCTGCGGGCCCGTGGCGGCGATAGCGCCACGCTGACGGACCCGCCAACGACAGGCAGCGCCGCGCGTGACGGTTTCCTGGTGGTATTTTTAAACCCCAAAGTCGCGGTCTTTTTCATCGCCCTGTTCAGCCAGGTTATCGGCACTGATACCACGTTGATTGAAAAATTGGCCTATGCCGCGACCGCGTTGTTCATCGACATGGGCTGGTACATGGTCGTCGCGTGGTCCTTTTCGAATCCCCGCTGGCTGGGGAAATTGCAGGAAAACGTCGTCTGGCTGGAACGCGTATTCGGCGTGATCCTGATCGCGCTGGCCTTGCGTTTGCTGGCCGGTGATCTGCTCGGCTGATCAGCGCGATTTTTTAGCCACGTTATCCCGCAGGTAAACCGGTTGCGCCTGTTCGGCCGGCAGGGCTTCGTTGTCACGCAACCATTCCTGCGCCAACGTGATCACGGTAGATGCCCGTGGCCACAGGTCGGTACGCACCCCGTCCAGCTGGGTGGACAGTTTTTCGAGCGCTGCGTAACGTGCAAAACCGACCCCCACGCCAACAGTCCCTGCCCGCGTGGGAAGTGGTACGTCAACCGGGCTGCACACCCGCTCATCAACCGTGGGTGTCATAACGCCACGATCATTGACCGCAAACGCTCCCGTGAAAACCTCGTCCATGCGCGCATCCAGTGCAACCAGTGCAGAGCCGATGCCTTCGTTCGCGGCGCTCTGTGCAGTCGCCGCCAGGCTGGATACCGGAATGACCGGGCATCCAGAGGCCCAGGCCAGTCCCTGCACGACCCCGATGCCGATACGCAAACTGGTGAAACTGCCCGGGCCACGACTGAAGGCGATGGCGTCCAGCGAGCTGAAGCCCAACCCCGCTTCAGCCATCAATTGCTGGACCCAGGGCAGCAGCAATTCGGCGTGTTTGCGGGGGGCATGCCGGTAACGTTCCCGTACTTCATCGCCCGCCGACAGGGCGACGGAGCAGGTTTCTGTCGCCGTTTCAATCGCCAGCAGGTTCACTATTAAAAAACTCCACGACCCGTTTCCGGTCAGTTGTCTGTTGCATGGGTGGCAGGCTGTCCAGAAACACGCTGCCATAGGCCTTGGTGTTCAGCCTGCGATCACAAATTACCAGCACACCACGGTCATTGACGTCACGGATCAGGCGGCCGGCGCCCTGCTTGAGGGTAATCACAGCCTGCGGCAAAAACAACTCCATGAACGGATTTCCACCATGCTGCCGTAATTGCTTGCTGCGCGCGTCCATGACCGGGTCGTTGGGAGGTGCAAATGGAAGCTTGTCGATAATCACCAGCGACAGGGCTTCACCCATCACGTCCACCCCACCCCAGAAACTGGCGGTGCCAAGCAAAATGCCGTCGCCCGATTTGCGGAAGGCCTCCAGCAACATGCTGCGCGGCATTTGGCCCTGTACGAACAACGGATGGTCGATGCTTCCATCCAGTAATTCCGCAGCCCGGTTCAAGGCACGGTGCGAAGTGAACAACATGAAGGCGCGGCCACGGCTCGCTTCCAGCACCGGTTGCACCTGCTCGAGCAGGCGTGGAACAAATGACACCTCGCGTGGTTCCGGCAGATCTTCCGGCAACCACAGCATGGCATTGTTCGGATAATCAAATGGTGAATCCAGCTTCAGGGTGTCGGCGTCGCTCAAACCAAGGGTGCGGATAAAGTGGTCGAAACCGCCGTTGACAGACAAGGTGGCAGAGGTGAACACCCAGGTCGCATCGACCTGTTCGCAAAAGCCGGAAAAAAGACTCGAAATATCCAGCGGCGTGGAATGAATAGCAAAACCACGGCCACGACGTTCAAACCAGCGCACCTCGGAATCAACCGCCGGCTTGTCCAGGTGATCAAAATACGCCTGCAACTCTGCCAGCCTCTGCAGACAGCCATCCATACCCCGGCTGGAGCCCTGCAGTGCTTCAACAACTCGCCTCAATCCGGTAACAGCGCCATCCAGGGCCTGCAGGGCGTCCCTGACCCCGGTACGTGAAAGCATGTCATCCCAGGTTCCGCGTTCTTCCAGTTCCTCGTGGCAGGTTGCCTGGAATTCCTTGACCACCTGGCGGCACCGGGCCACCTCGTCACGTACCGTTGCAATCCCGCCGCTGGTTTCGGACGCTTCCGACAAAACATCACGACACAAATCCGAAACCTGCTTCAGCGACAGGGAAGTGCTGAAAAACTGCGAGGCAGTTCCCGGTGCGTGGTGCGCCTCGTCAACGATAAATACCGAAGCCCCCGGCAGGACTTCTCCAAAACCGCCGTGCTTGATAGCCATGTCCGCAAAAAGGAGATGGTGATTGACCACCACCACGTCAGCCTCCTGCGCCTCGCGCCTGGCGCGAGCAACGAAGCAGTCTTCGAAATCAGGGCAATCCGACCCCAGGCAATTGTCGGTAGTGGACGTCACGAAGGGCCATAATTCACTGTCTTCTGCCATGACGGATGAAATCGACAGATCTCCGTCCGTTGTAATTGGCGCCCATTGCTTGATGGCCTCGAGTTCGGCAACCGAATCACGGGAGGGTAGCCGGCCGTCACGCCTTGACTGCTCCATGCGGTACAGGCACAGGTAGTTCCCCCTACCTTTTAACAAGGCGGTCGTAAGGCTGCTGCCCAATGCTTTTTTGACCATCGGTAAATCGCGAAAATAAAGCTGGTCCTGCAGTGTCTTGGTGCCGGTTGAAATGATCGTGCGTTCCCGGCCGTTGAGAACCGGTACCAGGTAAGCAAGCGTTTTACCGATCCCGGTTCCGGCCTCCGCCACCAGGGTTCCGCCGACAGCCATGGTCTGTTCGATTGCATCAGCCAACTGCAGTTGCTCTTCGCGTGGTGCAAAGCCCGTCAATGCCGATTCAAAAGGCCCGCCGGGGCCCAGCAATTGGATGCTACTTTTACCTGAGCCCGACATCGCCCATGCTCAGAGTCCTTTGGGCCGCGTGTTCATGCACTGGCCCGCCCGCGTCTCCGCATCGGTGGCGCCCTTGGGGTCGTCGAGGTGCTCCTTTGCAACACTGATGGTGCGCCAGTTCCTGCTGCAAATCTCACCGACCCTGGGGCCGATATCATAGGACCGGGTGGCAAAGCTCAATGCCTGGAGGTAATCCTCCTCCTGCAGCTTGATCTCCGCCATGTGCTGCAACAGCTGCGGGTCGCGTGGTTGGATCCGCAAGGCCCTCTCGAGGTAGCTGCCTGCCTGGTCAAAGTCACCTGCACGTTCGGCGTTCCTGGCCTGGGCAGTCAATTGCTTCACCGCGGGGTTTTGCAGGGAGTAAACCTGCACCCCGGCACTGTCCTGGCTGGCCGGCGCCCTGACCCGTGTGGTGACCTCACGGTCTTCGACAGGCGCCGGTGACATGCTGCTGCACGAAGCCAGCAGCAACGGCAGCAATGCACCCGCCATGCTAATCTTTGTCTTCAAACCACTTTCTCCATAAGGATTTCTTGTCCCTGTCCTGTTTCTTCTGCATGCAACGTGTTTGCCGGTCCGGTTCCGAACCATTGATAAATGGTATCTGCACGGCATCGGGACAGGCCGGGTCGGTCAGGGCCCGTTGTTGCTTGTTCACCCACAAATAACCGGCGCCATCGGGCATATCCAGGTCGATGGGCTCGATAGGCAACTGCCTGAACAAGCCGGCCCAAACCCTCATCGCGGCATTGCTGCCGGTGACCCCAGCCGGCCGGTTGTCATCGAGGCCAACCCACGATACCGCCACGCGGTCACGAGTATATCCGACAAACCAGCTGTCGCGGCGTTCATTGGTGGTGCCGGTTTTACCGGCAATCACCGTGTCATTGCCAAGCAGCCCGTGCAGGTTTTTCGCCGTACCGTCCTCCACCACCCGGGTCAAGGCATAGTTCAGCACGGCGATCGCTTCCCGGTTATCCAGCGGCATCATGCGCAAGGGGTAACGGCTGAGCAATTCACCACGTGGTGTCAGTACGGCGGTGACTGAACGCAGTGGTGAAGTGTAACCGCCAGCGGCAAGCGACTGGAAGATCTGAGTGACCTCAATGGGTGTTAATTCAACCGCACCGAGCAAAGTTGCCGGTACGGCGGGCACCTCTGCATCCACACCCAGCTGCTTGATCTTCCGAATGATATTTGCGACTCCAACATTGAGCCCGAGCTTCACGGTCGCCTGGTTGTACGAATTGACCAGCGCATCCAGCAACGCCAGTTCACCGTGTGACTTTTTGTCGTAATTGGCCGGCGACCACAGGCTTCCATCCGGTTGGCGAAGGGACACGGGTTCATCCCTCACCGGTGTCAGCAGGTTGTAATCTCCGCTGTGTTCCAGCGCCGCCAGGTAAACCAGCGGTTTGATGACTGATCCGATCTGCCGGCGCGCATCCAGTGCCCGGTTGAAGCCGTTGCGTCCCTGTACCCTGTCACCGACCAGCGCCCTGACCTCACCGGAAGCCACATCGGCGAGTACCAATGCTGCCTGCAGGTCTTTCGGCAAACCCCGCTGTTGCAGGTCGAGAAGACCCCCAGTCAGTGCCCGTTGGGCATACTCCTGGGCAGATGGCGCCAGCGTGGTGAAAATCTTCAGCCCTTCGTTACTTAAATCCTCGGCACGATAATCACGATGCAATTGCCTGCGCACCAGGTCCAGGAAGGCCGGATATCGGCTGGTGCCGGAACGTGTTTGGGCGGTTACACCCAAAGGGCGCCTCTTGGCCTTTTTGACTTCGGCAATGCTCAGCAGGCCCGTGTCGGCAAATATATCCAGTACCTGGTCCCGTCTTTGCCGTGCGCGTTGCGGGTTGCGTCTGGGGTTGTAGAACGATGCACCGCGTACCATGCCCACCAGCAACGCGACCTGCTGCGACTCGAGGTCCCTTAACGGGCGGTCAAAATAGAATTCGCTGGCCCGCCCAAAACCGTGGATAGCGTGTTTTCCCTGCTGCCCGAGGAACACTTCGTTGACATAGGCTTCGAGAATTTCCGCCTTGTCGTAATGCACCTCGAGCAGAACGGCCATGATGGCTTCGTTGACCTTTCGAACCAGGGTGCGTTCATTGCTGAGAAAATAGTTTTTCACCAGTTGCTGGGTCAGCGTACTGCCGCCCTGCACCGCCCGGCCCGCTTTGAGGTTGGCGACCAATGCGCGCGCAATACCACGCAAAACCACGCCGTGGTGGTGCTTGAATTGGCGGTCTTCAACAGCCTGCAAACCGGTGACCAGCAATTCAGGCACATCCCCCAGTGCCACCAGCGTACGGTCTTCATCGTGCAGCGGATAAATGGATGCGATCTCAGCCGGATCCAGGCGCACCAGGCCCATATCGCCGCTACCCGATGATGATTGAATACTGGTTACGGCTTCTGCGCCGATCCGCAAGCTGAATCGCAACGCGGGCTGTGGCCCGTCCTCGAACACAAACCCACGCCGGTTGATCTCAAAATCACCACCCCGGGCAGAAAACATGCCGGGCTCCGACGCTCGATTGGCCTGGCGGTACCCCGCCGCCTCGAGTTCGAATAACAAGGCGTCCCTGGATAACTGCTGGCCCGCATAAAGGCTCAGCGGTCGTGCGTATACACGGCTGGGTACATCCCACTTCCGGCCTTCGAATTCATTACGCACCTGCACATCCAGCCAAATCACCCAGGGCAAACCGAGGCCGATGCTGATCCCCACCAGCAATACCACCAGGCGCAACAAACGCCGCAGCAAACCCGGTTTCTTGCGAGCAGTCTTTCGGGTTATCCGTTTTCGTTTCTTCGGCTGGGTTCTTTTTGCTTTACGAACCATCGATTACCGAATGCTGTACGCCGGATGACATCATCCTGATCATTATCCATAATGGCTGCAGTTTGTCTTGGTATAATCCTGCAGCCAGGCAAAATTCATCATTTACTACATGGGCGGATTCCACCAACACAAACACCCGGTTTTGTGGCAGACAAGATGACGAAAAAGAAAACGCCCAAGAAATCTTCAACAAAGCCCGTCATTTACGTGCACGCCAAGGCCCGTTCCGCGGTCAGTAGCAGCCAGGTACAGGCCCTCGTGGAGCTGGATTTTCCAGTTTACACCCGCCTGGCAGTGGAAGGCGCAAGGCAAACTTCAAACGGCTATGACCAGCCGTTGCGCCTGCTCGCCGAATTGCACAGCGAACAGCCTGGCAGACCGGTGATCTTCCTGCGTGCGGGCCTGCAACCAACACGTTTACTGGTCAGACAATTGCAACAACTGGCACGGGCGATCCCGGCCTCCGTGCTGGTGCCACTCTCGAATGCCGATGCGCTTGTCAATCCATTTGCCGGTTTACAAGCGCCCGCCAAAAACCCCGATATTGACTACAGTGGAATGGTCAACCTGCTCGCACCGGGTAAACTGCATACGCTCAACAACTGGTTTGATCACTTCACCTACCTTACTGCCGAAGTGGTCAAGTGCCTGGCGGAAGCACCCGGCGACATTCCCTTGCTGCAACAATTATCGCGATTGGGCATCAGGCTGCTCGCGCCCGATCACCTGTTTCTGCACGACCCTGAGAGCAAGGTTTTCACAAAGCTGGATCTGAAACCCTACGAATCGCT
>JAPHTE010000259.1 GCA_026196445.1 Lysobacterales bacterium | reverse complement strand
TGGATAAGGGCCTCGCTTTAAACATAAGTAAAAATGGAACTTGATAATGCAAAGTGACTTACACGTCTGGCAGTTGATACTCAGCGCCAGCTGGATGGTAAAAATGGTGATGCTGATCCTGCTGGCGGCATCGGTGACATCCTGGATGATGATCTTCCGCAAACGCCAGATGCTGGCGGCGGCCGAGAAGGGCGCCAACGCTTTCGAGGAGCAGTTCTGGTCGGGTACCGACCTGACCAAGTTGTACGAGACGGTCAGCCGCAATAACAGCGGGGGTGGTCTGGAACGGATTTTTGAGTCGGGTTTCAAGGAGTTTACCCGCATGCGCGAGCAGGGACGCATGACACCCGGCGTCCTGGTCGAGGCGGCCCAGCGTGGCATGCGTATCGCACTGGTCAGGGAAACCGACCGTCTGGAACACCACCTCAGCTACCTGGCGACGGTTGGTTCGACCAGCCCTTACATCGGCCTGTTTGGGACCGTGTGGGGCATCATGACCTCGTTTCACCAGTTGGCAAACGTCAACCAGGCCACCATCGCAATGGTCGCGCCCGGCATTTCAGAAGCCCTGATCGCAACCGCGATGGGCCTGTTCGCGGCCATCCCGGCGGTGATCGCCTACAACCGCTACTCCAACCAGGTGGAACGTCTCGAAACACGCTACGAGAATTTCACCGAGGAGTTTTCCAGCATCCTGCAACGCCAGGCACATGCGCTGGTTAATGAATAGGCAACGGTAAAAGTATGCAGCCCAAGCGAAACAAACGCAGGCCGATGTCCGAGATCAACGTGGTCCCGTACATCGACGTGATGTTGGTGCTGCTGGTCATTTTCATGATCACGGCACCGTTGCTGAACCTCGGTGTCGAGGTCGACCTGCCCAAGGCCGACGCAGAACCGCTGGACAGCCAGCAGAACGAAGAGCCGATGGTAGTGACCGTGCTGAAGAACGGTGACCTGTACCTGAACGCCGGTGGTGAAGTTGACGGCGTCAACAGCGGGCTGATCGACCCGGAAACCCTGGTCACGACGGTCTCCGCCATCGTACGCCGCAACCCCGAAATCCAGGTGCTCGTCGGCGGTGACCAGGCGGTGGGTTACGGGCATATTTACGGCGCCATGGTGTTGTTGCAAAAAGCCGGTGTTTCAAAAGTGGGTCTGATGTCAGACCCGTTGGACGCTATCGAGGGTCAGGACGGGAGTTAACCGCAACATGCGTGAGTTCCTGTCAATCACCTGGGCCCTGTTTCTCGCCATTGCCGTGCATCTCCTGATGGCCGTGGTGGTCGTGCTGGGCACTATGGATTGGAAGCCGTTCAAACCACCGGTGCTGACCGGCATGACGATCGAGGCCGTGATGGTGGATACGGCCGCCATCAAGGAGGCGCGCCTGGAGGCGGAACGCGCAGCCGCACGCAAGGCCGAGCAGGAACGCCGGGCGCAGGAGTTGCAAGCCCGCAGGGAACGTGAAGCGGAAGAAGAACGGCAACGGCAACGCGAAGCCTTGCGCCAGCAGCGTGAAGAGGACCTGCGCCTGCAGCAGCTCAGAAAAAAACAGGAGCAGGATCGCAAGGACCGTATGAAGAAACAGCAGGACGAACTGGAACGGTTGCGCCAGCAGCGTGAAGAGGCAGCCCGCCAGGCCAGGCTCGAAGAGGAACGCTTGAAGCAACTCGACGCGCGTCGGCAAGCCGAGAGGGAAGCACAGGACAGGGCCCTGGCAGAATCAGACCTGCAACGGCAATTGGCCCAGGAACAGGCCGAGTTCCGGGCAGGTGAAATTGCTACGCTTGGGGATCAGTATTACGCAGCCATCCAGGCGCAGGTCACCAATAACTGGTTGCGTCCGCCCACGGCGCGCCCGGGTTTGAGATGCAGGTTGAAAATTGTGCAGATACCGGGCGGCGAGGTAATTTCCGCGGCCATTGCCGGCCAGTGTATCGCCGATGAAGCAACCCGCCGCTCCATCATCGCAGCTGTTGAAAGGGCAGGATTATTGCCCTACCGTGGTTTTGAAGAAGTGTTTGAACGAGAGATTGATTTTATATTTACTTATGATGAATAAAAGAAACCTGTTTTTAGCCCTGTTACTGCTGGTGTTTTCACCACTGACCCAGGCCAAGCTCGAGATCGAGATCATCCAGGGTAATGCCAGCGCCCTGCCGATTGCGATCATCCCATTGCAGTGGCGCGCTTCCGACCCACGGCCGGAAACCGGCGTGGCGGATGTCGTTTCATCGGATCTGTACCGTTCCGGCCTGTTTGCGCCACTGGAGGAACGTGACCTGGTGGACCGGCCTGTTGACTCGGAATCCATTCGTTGGGGTACCTGGCGTTTGCTGCAAGCCGACTACCTGGTGATCGGTCACGTTAACGATGCACCGGACGGGAACGGATATGACATCGTCTACCAGTTGTTCGACGTGCACACCCAGGAACGGCTGTTGTCGCAGATCACGACTGTCGGTTACGGTGACCTGCGTTTTGGTGCACACCGGGTGGCGGATGCGATATATGAGAAACTGACCGGTGTACCCGGCGCGTTCTCGACCCGCATTGCTTACATTTCTGCACGCGGTGATGGCGACGACGCAAACTACCAGCTATACGTGGCGGATGCGGATGGCTTCAACCCGCAGGCCATCGTGGGCTCACCGGAGCCGTTGCTGTCACCGAGCTGGTCACCCGACGGATCGCAGTTGGCCTACGTCTCGTTCGAAAAGGGTAATTCGGCCATCTACATTCAGGATGTCGCCACCGGCCAGCGTGAACTGATCTCCAGTGGCAAGGGTATCAACGGGGCGCCGGCATTTTCACCGGATGGGCGCTCTTTGGCTTTGACGCTTTCCTATACGGGAAACCCTGAAATCTATATCCGGGACATGGCCAGCGGCCAGAAACGCCAGCTGACACAACACTGGTCAATCGACACCGAGCCGGTCTGGTCGCCGGATGGTGACTGGATTTATTTCACTTCGGACAGGGGTGGCAGACCGCAGATTTACAAGGCCCCGGCAAGCGGTGGCAAAGCGGTTCGCATCACCCGTGAAGGTGAATACAATGCCCGTGCGAGTATTTCACCCGATGGAGGTCGAATTGCTGTAGCACACGGACGGGGAAACGAGTATCGTATAGCGGTACAGGATTTGGAAACCGGGCGCATGCGCATCCTGACCCCGGGTGTGCTTGATGAATCGCCCAGTTTTGCGCCGAATGGCAGTATGATTCTTTATGCAACGCGCGAGGGCGACAGGGGTGTGCTCTCTGCGGTGTCTGCTGATGGAAATGTCCGTCAGCGCTTGATTTTGACAGAAGGTGACGTGCGAGAACCCGCGTGGTCTCCCGTTATCAGGTAAACTTTGGCACAGAAACCGTAAAACGGTTTTAATTTGTAAAACTCTGGAGATAAAAATGAAGACTACGTGGCGTTTTTTGCTTGCCCTTTCAATCGCGGTAGCGATGTCGGCCTGTAAAACAACTGAACCCGAACCTGAGCCTGTTACCGAACCGGAATCTGCACCGGTAGTAGTAGAAGAAGCCACTACCCAAGCTGCACCGGATCCGCGCGACTATACCAGCAGCCGGGCAGTCGAGAATTTCGACAATCCCGAAAGCCTGTTGTCCAAGCGTGTGGTGTACTTTGACTTTGACAAGTCGGAAGTAAAAGCGGAATACCGGGCCATCGTTGCTGCTCATGCGGCCTATATCGCTGCCCATCGCAGTGCGCGGGTCACGCTGGAAGGACATGCCGACGAGCGCGGCACACGCGAATACAACCTGGGTCTCGGCGAACGCCGTGGCAACGCGGTTTCTGGCCTGTTGTCAGTCGCAGGTGCGATGGGCAACCAGCTGGACACCGTCAGCTATGGTGAAGAACGCCCGGTATGCCGGGTCAGCGATGAGAACTGCTGGTGGCAGAATCGTCGCGTGGAGATCGTTTACACAGCGAGGTAAACATGTTTCTAAGCCGTTCCAAGTTTGGTTTGATGGCCAGCCTCGTGCTGGCCATTGCCTTTTCAACATCCGCAAATGCCCAGGGTAGCGATACGCAGGCCATGATGGACCTGGTGATCCAGGTGCAGCAGTTACAGGATGAAGTCAGAATGCTCCGTGGTATGCTGGAAGAACAGGCCATGGAACTGGAGAACCTCGGCGACCGCCAGCGTGACCAGTACCTGGACCTCGACCAGCGCATCACGGAATTGCGCAGTTCCGGTTCAGCACCGCGGGTCGCGACCGGTGTTGGGGGTCCACCCCCCGCCGCTTATGGCACGGCGGAGCAGGCACAGCCCCAAACACAGCCCGTCGTACGCGAAGACGTACCCGAAGTCAGGCCGGCTCTGGATACTCCTTCAACGGTAAGCGGCATCGCGACACCGGATACCCAGGCCAGGGCAATGGCGGCTTCACCGGAAGCAGAAAAAACACTTTATGACCAGGCCTTCCAATCGCTGAAGGACATGAAATACGCCGATGCGGCACAGCAGTTCCAGTCGTTTCTGGACCGGTATCCCACGAGTGAGTATTCTGACAATGCGCAGTACTGGCTGGGTGAGTCGTATTACGTGACCCGCAATTACGAAATTGCCCTCGAGTCTTTCCGGACGCTATTGACCCGCTACCCGGACAGCCCCAAGGTGGCCGACGCCCTGTTGAAAATCGGCTATACGCATTACGAGCTGAAGCAGTGGGACCAGGCTCGTGCCGCGTTGGTGCAGGTGCAGGAACAATACCCGGACACCACGCTGGCGAGGCTGGCCGGCAGCCGCTTGCGCAGCATGAAGGTAGAAGGACACTTCTGACCGGTATCAATTTGTGGGGCCGGTTTCCTGTGGGAGCGGCCACTGGCCGCGATAGGAAATGCCGTCATTTCGACGTAAGCCGAAATCCATTTAGCCTTTGGAATAGAAATGGGCCCCGGGTCAAGCCCGGGGTGACAATCGGGTAAAATACTCCCATGTCATCAACTTCCCAAATATCCCGCCAGGGCATGCTCAAGATCACCGAGATCTTCCATTCCCTGCAGGGCGAAGCACGTGATGCCGGCCGGCCTACGGTTTTCATCCGCCTGACCGGCTGCCCGTTGCGCTGTGTTTATTGCGACAGCGAGTATGCCTTTTACGGCGGTGAATGGTTGCATATCGACCAAATCCTGGAGCAGGTAGCGGAACATGGTACGCAGTACGTTTGCGTGACAGGCGGCGAGCCACTGGCGCAAAAACGCTGTCTGGAACTGCTGGACCGCCTGTGTGAGGCAGGCTACCAGGTGTCACTGGAAACCAGCGGCGCGGTGGATATCTCGGGCGTGGACACGCGGGTCAGCCGCGTACTCGACCTCAAGACACCGGATTCGGGCGAGATGGAGCGCAACCTGTGGTCCAACCTCGATGTGTTAACCCCGCACGACCAGGTGAAATTTGTGGTCTGCTCACGTGCCGATTACGAGTGGGCCCGCGCGGAAATCCGTTCCCGGGAGCTGGAAAATGGCCTCGATATCCTGTTTTCACCGGCCTGGGGTGATCTTGATGCCGCAGAGCTTGCGGCCTGGGTACTGGAAGACCGGTTGAATGTCAGGGTACAGTTACAACTGCACAAGATCCTGTGGGGCGATGTAGCAGGGAAATAGGTCATGAACATATCCGCTGACAAAAATGCCGTCGTTTTGCTTTCCGGCGGTCTGGACTCCGCGACCGCACTCGCGATTGCGATCGACCGTGGCTATCACTGCCATGCGCTGAGCCTGGATTACGGACAGCGGCACCGCTCGGAACTCGAAGCCGCGCAGCAGGTGGCGCAGTCCATGTCCGTCGATTTGAAAACGATACAACTGGATTTGCGCGCGTTTGGCGGCTCGGCCCTGACCGATGACATCGACGTGCCCGAGGAAGAGGGCGAGGGCATACCAGTGACCTACGTGCCGGCGCGCAATACCATCATGTTGTCACTGGCGCTGGCCTGGGCGGAGGTACTGGAAGCCAACGATATTTTCATCGGCGTCAACGCGGTGGATTATTCGGGTTACCCCGATTGCCGGCCCGAGTTCATCAATGCCTATGAAGAAATGGCCAACCTGGCGACCAAGGCCGCGGTGGTCGGTAACCGTCTCGCCATACACACGCCCCTGATCGATCTCAGCAAAGCGGACATCATCAAGCAGGGGACAGCACTGGGTGTGGATTATGCATTGACCGTGTCCTGTTACCAGGCAGACACGGAAGGCCGTGCCTGTGGGGTGTGTGATTCATGCCGGATACGCGCTGCCGGTTTCGAAGCTGCGGGCATAGAGGATCCGACGCGATATCAGACCTTCTGATTGTCGCGCACGGAGATCAATACCCCGGTCGTAACACGTCTACGATTCCCGGTTCTTGATCAGATATGTATTGGAAAAGTATGTCTCCAGCCCGGCAGACAAGTTTGGCATGCTTTTCCTGTGTTGGCCCTGCATATCTCGTAATAGTTGCTCGCGCGATTAGCAGAATGGCTGGGATGATTTCGTTAAGATAATGAATCTTAAAGATAAAACATGCAGATTTCCGGTCTGATTCGAACAGAACAGTTAATCCTGACATCGCATATTCCAACTACTTTGAATACCACTTTCACACAATAAGGGTTGACGAACTCCACTAATCGTATAATACTCACTCACACTATAACTAATATTAAGTTAAGTGATAATGGGGCTTATCGACAATGCAACTCACATTTTGCA
>JAPHTE010000326.1 GCA_026196445.1 Lysobacterales bacterium | reverse complement strand
GTTGTATCAAATTGAACGCCTCCCAGTTCGTGGCAGCAGTTGCAATGCATATCCATTTTGTTATACTTTGTGCTAATGTATTAACGCATTAATACAATGGTATGAAATGAAGCGGCATAGCGAACAACAGAAAAAGGCACTTAAAACGGCGGCAGAGTCACTCTACGGTGCTTTCCTGACACTGGAAAAACCTGCCGAAGTTCGACAGTTTTTGCTCGACTTGTGTACCCCGTCAGAGGTCGAAGCCATGGTAGATCGCTGGTGGACCGCGTCGCTTTTGAAGGAGGGCATGAGCTACCGGGAGATCAGTGATATTACGGGTGTCAGCGTAACTACCATTGGGCGTGTAGCGAGATATTTGAATATGGGTGAAGGTGGATACCGGCTGGCAATGCGCCGGGAAAAGGCGGGATCGCGCCAAGGGGAATCAACATGAACAGGATCAGGGTTGCCATTCAGAAATCGGGCCGCTTGTCGGAGCGTTCGCTTGGTTTGTTGCAAAATTGCGGACTGCGTTTTGCACGCAGCAAGGACAAGTTGTACTGGTACGGCCAGGATTTCCCGGTCGACCTGTTGCTGGTCCGCGACGATGACATACCGCGCATCTTGCTGGACGGTGTCTGCGACCTCGGTATTGTCGGGCAGAATATCGCACTGGAAGTCATGCGCGAGGGAGAAGAGAGAGAACTCGAGGAACTGAGGAATCTGGGTTTCGGCCGCTGCCGGCTTTCCCTTGCGGTACCGGAAAAGTCCGGGATCAGCAGCCTCGCCGACCTGGACGGCTGCCGTATCGCCACCTCGTACCCGGCGCTGACCAGTAGCCTGTTGGCCGAACGCGGTGTCCGGGCCGAGATGGTCAAGCTTGCAGGTTCCGTCGAAATTGCCCCGGGCCTGGGTATCGCCGATGCCATTTCCGACCTGGTATCTACCGGTACGACCCTGCGCGCCAATCACCTGGTTGAGATGGCGGTTCTGTTTGAAAGCAGTGCCGCGTTATATTGCCGGCCGGAACGTGTGCCGTCAAAAAAGCAGGCTTTGCTGAATCGTCTTCTGGCGCGGCTGGACGGGGTCCTGCAGGCGGCCGAAAGCAAGTACGTGATGTTGCATGCACCCCGCGATGCACTGGAGGAAATTACCCTTTTGCTACCAGGCGCAGAGCACCCCAGCCTGATGGACCTGGAGAGCGATCCCGATCGTGTGGCTTTACACGCGGTGTGTCGCGAAGCGGTATTCTGGGAACACCTCGAAGCGCTGAAGGGGGCGGGTGCCTCGGCGATCCTGGTTGTGCCGGTCGAAAAAATGCTCGGCTAGGTGAATTCGTACATGAATATTCGCATTCCGGAAACCATTAACTGGGCACAGGCAAATACCAAGCAGCGCACGGCAGCTATCCGGCGCCCGCCGCTACCGGAGCTGGACATTGCACAGGATGTGGCCGCGATCATCACGCAGATCAGGGAGGAGGGCGATGATGCTTTACGCCGTTTAACCCGCAAGTTCGACAAGGTTGAATTGGATCAACTCGAGGTCAGCGCTTCGGAATGGGCGGCGGCCGAATCCGCCGTCGACAAAGAAGTGTTGCAAGCTATTGATGATGCCATCGCCCGTATCGACAGTTTTCACAGGGCGGGAATGCCCGGTCCTGTGAGCATCGAGACTGCACCGGGTGTACGTTGTGAAGCACGCTACTTGCCGATATCCCCTGTGGGACTGTACGTGCCCGGCGGCACTGCGCCCCTGGTTTCAACGGTCCTGATGCTGGCGGTGCCTGCGCGCATTGCCGGTTGTAAAGACATCATCCTTTGTACACCGCCCGACAGGGAAGGACGTGTTCCGGCCGCGATCCTGGCCGCTGCTGCACGCTGTGGCGTCAAGCGGGTGTTCAAGGCGGGTGGCGCACAGGCGATTGCGGCAATGGGCGTGGGAACCCAGAGCATTCCGGGCTGTGCCAAGCTGTTTGGACCCGGCAATGCCTGGGTCACAGAGGCCAAGCAACAAATTGCCGCCATGCCCGGTGGTGCCGCGCGTGATATGCCGGCAGGTCCTTCTGAGGTCGTAGTCATAGCCGACGCGGACGCGGATCCCGTCGCCGTGTGTTGGGACCTGCTTTCCCAGGCCGAGCATGGACCGGATTCACAGTCTATCGTCATCAGCGACGACCAGCGCCTGTTGGACCAGATCGGTGATTTACTGGTCGATATGGCGGCTGGTTTGCCACGTGCGGCGATACTTGCGGAATCCCTTCGGTATCTCAGGCGTATCCGGGTGGATTCGATTTCCCGGGCCGTGGAAATCAGCAATTTCTATGCACCGGAACACCTGATACTCAATTGCAGGGAACCTGAACGGGTGGCCGATGCCGTCACGGCGGCCGGTTCGGTAT
>JAPHTE010000293.1 GCA_026196445.1 Lysobacterales bacterium | reverse complement strand
CTCGAATGGCTCTACCAGTGCCCGGTAGAGTCCGTGCAAACCTCCTCAGGCCGGCGGTTTTTAGCTGGCGGTTGATTCCAGCCGCTGTTTCAAACGGGTGTAACTCTTGCCGAGGTGCCAGGCACCCACGGCCCACACGCCCATGACAGGAATGTACAGCCACGCGATCTGGCCGATACTCAAACCGGCGGTCATCATGCCCTTGAACAGCCAACTGGCGGTCACGTCACTGCCACGATAAACCACGGTGTCGATGAAATTCTTGCTCTTGTACTTGGTCTCCCTGTCCACCACGGTAAACAGCATTTCCTTGACTGGACCGAGCAATCCGTAATTCATCGCCCGCTGCGCAACCTGGACTGCGGCAAACAGTACCAGGCCCAGCGAACTGCCCAACAGCGTAAAACCTGCCGCCAGCAACACCGGTGGTAAAATCGCGGTACGCGGCATACCCAGGAAAATGACCAGACGCGACGTAATCAGGAACTGGAACAGAAATGCCAGCACCTGCACGATCAGGTCGACATAGCTGAAGAATTGGGTTCGTTCATCGAAACCGATGATGTTGGCGTCGACCAGCACCGCCAGGCCGTTATACAGGAAAGTCGAGGTCAGGTTGTGCGATAACATCAACAGGCAGATCAGCAGCAGGTATTTTGATTTGAACACCTGTACGGCCCCTTCCCAGATACCACCACCGATGACCTTGCTGGCCTTGTCCCTTTGTACCTGCCGTTCGTAGCGGCCAAGGGCAATCGCCAGGGCCGTGGCCACCAGCAGGAAGACGATGGCGACCATCATGACCCCGCCCGAACCAATCCGTGAGACCTGGTTTGCCGTCAGCAGCGGTCCGGCAATAGCACCGAGGCTGCCACCGGCCATGATGCTGCCAAACAATCGCTGGGCCTGGTCCGGGTGGAAAATATCCGCCATGAAGCTCCAGAAGATAGACACCACGAACAGGTTGAAAACACTGAGCCAGATATAAAAACCGTATTGTACCCAGTCGGAGGTCGCATCACCCTTGAAAGCAAAGGCAAAGGCAAAAAAGACCAGGTTGGAAATAAAAAACAGATAGATTCCCGGGATGAACCGGCCGCGCCGGAATTTTGATACCAGCCAGCCAAAGACAGGCACGATCAGCAACATGGATATGAACGTCCCGGTATACAACCAGTGCAGGGATTCAGAGTGATTGGCCGCAACCGTGCCCCGGATTGGTCGCAGCATGAAATAGCCCGCCAGCAGGAAAAAGAAATAGCTGAACGCCAGCAGGAAGCGCCGCCACTCGCCTTTCTTGATGTTAATCAGGTTGAACATTTGTGCGCACTATACCTGATTTGCCACCGTGATAACCCCGGGTCAGGCCGGTAACAATCTGAGTAATATTTCACGAATTTGCGTGTGGCACAGTTGAACTGGAACCGGGTATTGTCCAAAAGCTTCTTCAAGTGCCCTTTGAGCAATCTGATCGATTTCAGATGATTTCATTGCCGCCACAGTTTTCGGAATATCGAGCTTTTGCAGCAGACCGTTGAGTTCCTCCATGAAAACTGAAGCGGCCTGCGCGTTGTCAGGACTGTCACTGATATTGGCTTCACGGGCGAGTTCAGCGAGTTGGTGGTCTATCTTTGGCCGGCAATAGGCAAGGACTTCGGGCAACACAATCGCATTTGCCAGCCCATGCGGCACGTGGTAAATCGCACCAAGCTGGTGTGCGATGGCATGGACATAACCGACGTAAGTGCGGGTAAACGCCAGGCCGGCTTGATAACTGGCCAGCGCCATGGCCTCGCGGGCATCCAGGTCCTGTCCATTTTCATAGGCAACTGGCAGATTGGAAAAAACAGCCTTAATGGCCTGGATGCTCTGTTTTTTGCTGAAGCGTCCCGCATAACCACTCAGGTAAGACTCAATCGCATGGGTGAGTGCATCGATACCCGTGTGAGCCGTTATCTGCGCGGGTAAGCCTGTCATTAGTGTGGGATCGAGAATTGCGCATTTGGGCACCAGGAATGGGTCAGCGACCACTTTCTTGATACGCTGTTGACGATCGGTTATCACTGCCGCAACGGTACATTCAGAACCAGTGCCTGCGGTGGTTGGGATGGCAATCATCGGGGGCACAGTACGATGAACCCTGAGCAAGCCTACCAACCTGCCGATGTCCTTTTTCTTGGCGACCGATGCAGCAATCGCTTTGCCACAATCAAGGACCGAGCCGCCACCAATGAGGATCAAGCTGTCGCATTTCTTCTGTTGATATCGTTCAACACCCATCCTCACTGCTTCAAAATCAGGGTCGGGCTCGATTTCCGAGAACACATGATATGCAATGCCGTTTGAGTCCAATGACTTAAAAACCGGTGAAATCAACCCCAACTCCAGTAGGACATTGTCCGTGACAATCAATGGACACGTGCCTTTATAGCGGTTCAGCTGATCCGCAATTCGCTTAACAGACTGCGCACCTGTGATGCACTCGGGTGTTGGCACCGGGAAGTGTTTAAGAAAAGGTTTTTTGATACCAACAAGTAGTGAATGTAACACTGATAACCTCTTCTGTGAGCGGCAGATTCGAGTATAAATCGCTCTGATAATGACTTACCAGACCTGTAAACAGGGGTCAGTTATCTTTACCACGGCTGAGCATGGGCAACGGTACGTGAATGACCAGGCAAATGATCCGCAGCAACTCCATTTCAGCAACCGCCAACCGGTTGTCCGCCATCACGGTGGCAATCAGGGCATTGACCAGCTTCTGCTTGTCCGCCGGTTTAAGTTGATCGAGCAGAGGTAAGGCCCGGTCCAGCATACCGGCCCAGTCTTCTGTGTCCGGCATCTCCAGCGATTCCACCATTCCCAATGTTTTCATTCCTGCTTGGTAGGCGTGTTGGATCTCAGCGGACTCCCTTTGGCCATTGACAGCCAGGAGCGCGATCACCTGCTGTGCTTCAGCCTGCACCTGCTGCAGCGACTTCTTACCGGCCAGCCTGACGCTATGCGGGTTTGCAGACTCCCACAGGTGCTGTCCTATGATGCCTGCCATCAGGTATTCGAACATGTCGACCTGGCCATCGATCCTGCTCAGGTCCTTGACCACACCCAACACCTTGCTGACCTGGTCCGGCGGTCTGCGCTTGAGTTCGGGGATGGCCATCTCCATTAAGGGCAATCGCTGCTCCCTGCCCAGCACCGGTGCTGCTTCCACCAGGTTGCGAACCCGGGTCTCGGAGTCACTGCCGAGGTTTTGTGCGATCAGCAATAATTGCCGCTCACGAATTTCCTCGTCCTTGTCCAACAGGCAATACAACAATACTTCCGTGGCCCACTGGCTGGAATGTGCCGCCTTGTTGATGACGTCGGGAATAGACGCCGCCAACGCCGCTGCCATCAGGACCCTGGAAAAATCCGGGTTACCGATCTGGTCGACCAGGTTATCGGCATCAAAAAAACCATGTCCGCGCTGCCTGGTTTTTTCCCGTTCACGCTCGGCTTGCTCGGCCTGGGATTTATCACGGCGCTGCAGACTGCTGGCCAGCGTCACCAGGTCCTGAGGTGTGAAACTTTTATCAATGCGCTGAATCCGTTCGTTCAACGGCGGGTGGGTGGAGAACATACTTGCCGCTTCGCCAGCACCGAACAACATATGGCTGACTTCCTCGGTTTCGGTATTCAGGTAGGAAGCATCGCTGTACACGGCGATCTTCTTGAGCGCGCCGGCGATACCGTCCGGGTCGCGCGTGAACTGGACAGCCGATGCATCGGCCAGGTATTCGCGCTGACGCGAAACGGCGGATTTTATCCAGCGGCCGAAGAACAAGCCGATGTAACCCACCAGCGCGACCGCGACTGCCAACAGCACGATGGCCCCGCCGTTGCTGTTCTTTGAGCGGCCCATGTAATAGGAACCACGCAAAACGCGACGGCCTATCAGCGACAATACCAGGATACCGAACAGTGCGCCCATCAGGCGGATGTTCAAGCGCATATCACCATTGAATATATGACTGAACTCGTGCGCGATGACGCCCTGCAGTTCGTTGCGGTCCAGCTTTTCCAGCGCGCCCCGGGTCACGGCGACCGCGGCATCCGCCGGTGAAAAACCGGCCGCGAAGGCGTTGATCGCGGACTCCTGTTCCAGCACATAGACCTCCGGTACTGCGACGCCCGAGGCGAGCGCAATTTCCTCCACCACGTTGTACAGGCGTCTGCGCAAGGGATCGCTGGCGTCCGCCTCGACCCGGATACCCCCGAGGTCGCGCGCGACTTTGCCACCACCCGAACGCAATGCGAGGGTTTTGAACAGGCTGGCCAGTACGATCACCAGCGTCGTCACCACGGCGCCGATGACCAGGGTATCGATGTTGGACTGGAAGGTATGAACGCTCAACAATCCCTGCTGCTCGATGTCCATCACACCGAAAGCTACCAGGATGGCAAAGTCGATTACGACAATGATCGTGACCACGGCCAGGAAGAACAGGAGTACCAGCCAGCGGCTCTGGCGCCGCGCCTGGTCCTGGTATTCAAAGAAATTCACCCCGCCAGCCCCTTGGTCTTACGGCTTGCCCATGACGGGTTCACCGCGAGATTCCGGGTCAACCTAAAACGTAACCTGCGGTGCTTCGCGCTTGGTCTCATCCTCGATTTCCAGCAGTTCGGCCGCCTGGAAATTGAACCAGCCTGCAAAGAAATTGTTGGGGAAGGATTCCCGCAAGGTGTTGTACTGCATGACGGAATCGTTGTAGGCCTGGCGTGCGAAAGCGACTTTGTTCTCCGTAGTTGTCAGCTCCTCGGACAACTGCATCATGTTCTGGTTGGCTTTCAGGTCCGGGTAGGACTCTGATAATGCAAACAATCGGCCCAGGGCCCCGGAAAGGCCCTGCTCTGCCTCCGCGAGCTGTTTCATGGCGACCGGGTCAGACGGGTCACGAGCGGCGGTTTTGAGCCCCGCGACTGCCGTGTTGCGCGCCGTGATCACCGCTTCGAGCGTTTCACGCTCGTGCTTCATGTAGCCCTTGGCCGTCTCCACCAGATTTGGTATCAGATCGTGGCGGCGCGTGAGTTGCACATCGATTTGTGCAAATGCGTTTTTGAACCGGTTCCTGCCCGCCACCAGGCGGTTGTAGATAGAGATCGCAAAGAAAACCAATCCGACTATGACAATCAATACTATCCAACCCATGATACTTTCCTTTAAATACAGCCCTGATCAATCAAAATTCTAGCAAATCACCATTGCTGGTGAGTGTGCCTCAAGTCATTTGTTCATTTTTGCCCAGGAATCCCTCAGCGATACGGTCCGGTTGATGACCGGCCGGTCCCGGCTCTCGCTGTCCGGGTCGATGGTGAAATACCCGCTGCGCTCGAACTGGAAAAAATCGCCTGGCTTGCCCTCTGCCACCGATGGTTCGATAATCGCGGCCGGGACCATATCCAGTGAGTGCGGATTAATGAACTCGCGGTAGTCCCTGTCCTTTTCGCCGAGCGGATTGGCCACGTTGAACAGGCGATCATACATGCGAACCTCTGCCTCGATACCGTGTTCGACCGAAACCCAGTGGATTGTACCCTTGACCTTGCGCGCGGCGCCGGGCATACCGCTACGGCTTTCCGGGTCGTACTCACAGTGGATTTCGGTAACCTCACCATCGGCATCCTTGACTACTTTGGTGCACTTTATGATATAGGCATTGCGCAAGCGTACTTCGCCATCCGGGCGCAGGCGGAAAAACTTGCGTGGCGGGTCTTCCATGAAATCATCGCGTTCGATCCAGATATCACGGCTCAGCGGCACGCGGCGATTGCCCATTTCGGGTTTCTGCGGGTGACGCGGTGCTTCCAGCCATTCAGTTTCACCTTCCGGGTAGTTGGTCAAGATGACCTTGACCGGGTCGAGCACGGCCATTGCGCGCGGCGCACGTTCGTTCAGGTCGTTGCGCACATAGTTTTCCAGCACACCCATGGAAATAATGCTGTTGGACTTGGACACCCCCATGTCGTCCCAGAAGGCCCTGATCGACTCCGGTGTGTAACCGCGTCGGCGCAAACCTGCAATGGTGGGCATGCGCGGGTCATCCCAGTCGGACACTATCCCCTCTTCGACCAACTCCCTGAGCCTGCGTTTGCTCATGACGGTGAAATCCAGGTTGCCGCGCGCGAATTCGATCTGGCGCGGGTTGCCAGGTGACGGGATGTTTTCCAGGAACCAGTCGTACAGCGGGCGGTGTTCCTCGAACTCCAGCGTGCACAGCGAATGGGTGATGCCCTCGATGGCGTCGGAGATACCGTGCGCCCAGTCGTACATCGGGTAGATATGCCATTCATCACCGGTTCGGTGATGGCTGGCGTTACGGATCCTGTACATGACCGGGTCACGCATGAAGCGGTCGGGCGAGGCCATGTCGATCCTGGCGCGCAGCACGTATTTGCCGTCCTCGAACTCACCGGCTTTCATGCGTTCGAACAGGTCCAGGCTTTCCTCGACGGGGCGATCACGCCAGGGGCTTTCCCGGCCGGGTTCATTATTCATCCAGTCACCACGGTACTCGAGAATTTCTTCAGCGCTGAGTTCTTCGACGTAAGCCTTACCGGTCTTTACCAGGTGTACCGCGTACTGGTACAACTGCTCGAAATAATCGGAGGCGTGGTACAGGTTGTCCCACTCGAACCCCAACCAGCGCACATCCTCCATGATCGCGTTCATGAAGTCTTCGTTTTCCTTCAGCGGGTTGGTATCGTCAAAGCGCAAGTTGGTTGTACCACCGAATTCGTCGGCAATCCCGAAATTAAGACAGATCGACTTGGCGTGCCCGATGTGCAGATGGCCGTTCGGCTCTGGCGGAAACCTGGTTTTTATCGATTGGTGCTTGCCACTTTCCAGGTCATTGATGACAATATTCCGGATGAAATTGGTGGCTGTTGGAGTCGGGTCATTGTTCAATTTTCAGGCCTTTCAGTTTTCTGATGTATAGTTACAACACAGACCATGGATTCTAGCGCATAACGCTTATCCGCCACCAATAATTCACACTGTCCGACAATAAACTAGATGGGAAAAACGATGGACCCAGCCAGGAAACTCAGTCTTAGCGCGAAAATCTTCATTGCCATGATCCTGGGCGCAATTGCAGGCCTGGTATTGAACTTCCTGGGCAACCCCGAGTGGTCACAGGTGTGGCTGACCGGCGGTCTGCTCTATGTGATCGGGCAGATTTTCATCAGCCTGTTGAAGATGCTTGTCGTGCCTTTGGTATTCGTATCATTGGTGTGCGGTTCCAGTTCCTTGTCCGATCCCAAGATGCTTGGCCGGGTGGGTAGCAAAACCATCGGTTTATACCTGCTGACCACGGCTATTGCGGTCAGCCTCGCGCTCGGTGCGGCAATTATATTCAAACCCGGCATCGGCGCACACCCGGTGGCCGCCATCGGGACTGATGTTGCCGAGGCCACACCTTTCACCCAGGTGATTATCGACATGGTACCGACCAACCCGATCGCGGCAATGGCGGAGGGCCAGATGCTGCCGATCATTTTCTTCGCGGTGCTGCTGGGAATTTCCATCACGCTGAGCAAGGAAATCGGTGTGCGCGTAGCCGACTGGTTCAAAGACGTCAACGCGGTCATCATGAAATTGGTCACGCTGGTGATGCGGTTTGCGCCCTACGGCGTTTTTTCGCTGATCGCCATTTTAACGGCCACCAGTAACTCCGACGATTTCCTGGCCGTGGGCAGGTACGTATTGCTGGTCATGATCATGCTGTTCGTGCATGCCCTGGTGGTCTACCCGGCCCTGCTCACATTGCTGGGCCGCCTGAACCCCCTGACATTCATGTCCAAGCTGCGCGCCGCCATGATTTTTGCGTTCTCGACCGCATCCAGCAACGCGACCATACCGGTCACGCTGGACACGATCGAGAGACGGGTCGGTGTCAGTAACAAGATTGCCTCCTTCACCATCCCTCTGGGCGCCACCATCAACATGGACGGTACGGCCATCATGCAGGGTATCGCGACTGGTTTTATCGCCCAGTTTTACGGCATCGACCTGACCGTCAGCCAGTACCTTATGGTGGTGGTCATGGTCATACTCGCCTCCATCGGGGCAGCGGGTGTTCCCAGCGTCGGATTGGTGATCCTCGCTGGTGTACTCAGCCAGGTGGGTCTGCCGGCCGAGGGCATCGCCCTGATACTGGGTGTCGACCGCCTGCTCGACATGACCCGCACAGTGGTCAATATCACCGGTGATTCCACGGTAACGACCATCGTCGCCAAGTCTGAAGGTGAACTGGACATGGATATTTTCAACGATCCGGATGCCGGCTTGATCTACGACGACGAGGAAAACAACGCCTAGACCACATTTTTCGAGCGACGAACTAACTGGAATTAAACTGAAGCGCGGACGGGGTCGGGTATTCCTTCCCGATACACGCCGTATATACATCTGACCTCCAGGGATGGAGGAAATGCAGAGCAGGCGCCTGGCATATTTAATTTGCCACTTATCAAGTCGCGCTCCGAGTCAAAAAAAACCCCGGCCTGTGGGCCGGGGCTCAAATGGTGTATCGCAAAGGCATAGAAGTGTGGGGACTGCCTGTCATGAGAAGCGACACACCAGGCACAGTCAACTTGCATGACAAGCATACCGATACCCGGTTAAAAAGATGTAAAGCTATTGTTGGTAATTTGTGATACCAGGAACTTTTTTTCAGGTGACTTTCCCCTCTTCCTGATGACGCTTCAGATATACCAGCAAAAGCGAGATGGCGGCCGGTGTCATTCCGGGTATCCTGGACGCCTGGCCAATGTCTTCGGGTAACGTTTTTTGCAGTTTCTCACACAGCTCCGCTGACAGGCCGCTGACCCTGGAATAGTCGAACATGGCCGGTATCGTCGTACTTTCATTACGTTGATTACGCTCTATTTCACCGGCCTGGCGCGCCAGGTAACCGGAATAACGTACCTGCACGTCAACTTGCTCGGCGACCTGCATATCACTGCTGCCCGGACCGAGGCCCGTCACCTTTATCAACTCGCCATAACTGACTTCCGGCCGTTTCAACAGGTCCAGCGCACGGACTTCCTTGCTCAACGAAATACCGAGTACATCTTTCAAAGAACGGCCAATCTCGTTGTTTGGTGTGACCCAGATTGCGCCGAGCCGATCCTGCTCGTCTTCTATTGCGGCTTTTTTGGACGAAAACGCCTGCCAACGTTCATCGTCGACCAGGCCGAGCCTGCGGCCGGTCTGCGTCAATCGCAAGTCAGCATTATCCTCACGCAACTGCAAACGATATTCAGCGCGACTGGTGAACATTCGGTAGGGTTCTGAAGTGCCCTGCGTCACCAGATCATCGATCAGCACCCCGATGTAAGCTTCATCCCTGCGTGGCGTCCAGGCCTCCAGCCCACCGGCCAGCCGAGCTGCATTGATACCTGCAACCAGGCCCTGCGCAGCGGCTTCTTCGTAACCGGTGGTACCGTTTATCTGGCCAGCAAAAAACAACCCGTGTACAGGTTTGGTCTCCAGGCTGGCAAGGAGTCCACGCGGGTCGAAAAAATCATACTCGATAGCATAACCCGGCCGGGTAATATGCGCATTTTCAAACCCGGGAATGCTGTGCACCAGCGCAAGCTGTACATCGTACGGCAAGCTGGTCGATATGCCATTGGGGTAAAGTTCTCGAGTATGCAGGCCTTCCGGCTCGACGAATATCTGGTGGCTGTCACGGTCTGCAAAGCGAACAATTTTGTCCTCGATAGAGGGACAATAACGTGGGCCGATGCCGTCGATCGAACCCGAATACATCGGGGAACGGTGTAACGCGGAACGGATGATCTCATGGGTCTTCTTTGACGTGTGGGTAATCCAGCAACTGACCTGTCCCGGATGGTCATCTTCCGAACCCATGAAAGAAAACACCGGCCTGGGTGTATCACCAGGCTGCTCTTTCAGATTTGTGAAATCCACGCTCTTGCCGTCGATACGTGGTGGTGTACCGGTTTTCAGTCGACCCACATCAAAAGGCAACTCCCGCAGGTGCTCGGCGAGGCGGATGGACGGCGGATCGCCCGCCCGACCACCGGCGGCCTGGCTTTCACCCATGTGAATTTTGCCACCGAGGAAAGTACCGGTTGTTAAAACGAGGGCAGGCGCAAAAAATTCCTGGCCCATACTGGTACGACACCCGCTGACGACATCATCATTGAAAATCAGGTCATCCACCGCTTGCTGGAAAATACTCAGACCAGGCTGGTTCTCAACCGCTTGACGAATGAAAGCCCGGTAGAGGTTGCGGTCACACTGCGCACGCGTCGCGCGCACGGCCGGGCCTTTTCTGGAATTGAGGGTGCGGAACTGGATACCACCGGCGTCCGCAGCCCGGGCCATGATCCCACCCAGCGCGTCAATTTCCCTGACCAGGTGTCCCTTGCCTATCCCACCAATGGCCGGGTTGCAACTCATCTGGCCAATGGTTTCTATGCTGTGGGTCAGCAAAAGTGTGGACGCACCGCTGCGGGCCGAAGCCAGGGCGGCCTCAGTGCCCGCGTGGCCGCCACCGATGACGATGACATCAAATGTGTTGTTCGCTTTCACCACGATTCTCGTACCATGGACAATCCAAAGTCCAACAGGAACCGCGCATTGTACTGAATGTGCTTACAGGCTGACAGCCTGCAGTTTTTCAGCCAATTCCATGGCTTCTTCGGCATAAACGTAGCCTGCATCGGCTTCCTTCCAAATGGCCAGCGCAAAACCGAGCGACGCCAGCGCCAGTTGAGGCATTTCCTGTGCGCGTTGTAAATGCGCTTTTGCTACCCACAACAAGGGCTCCGATGGATCAACCCGGGAACCAGTTTCGATGGAGTGCCGGGCTGCGTCCAGCTGGCCGGTTTTAATCTGCGCAATGGCGATTTCCGCATATGTCTGCGGTACTGCAACACTCAGGTCAGCAGCAAAAACCGAGTGTTCCATATTATCCAGCGCAGCCCGGTAATGTCGCTCGACCGCAGCAAAATCCCCCCTTGCCTCGGCGATCCTGGCGCGCAGTACATGTCCCTGGAACTCGAGCACCTTGATCTGGAACTGGTCGATAACTTCCTGGCCCTGCTCAACCGCAGCCTGTGCCGCTTCGATGTTGCCTTCATTGACGAGGATCAGCGCCTCTGAAAAAGCGAGAAACTTGTCCAGGGGCGGTTGTAACTTGCTCTTGGCGGTAGCCAGGGCCTTACGCGCTGCTACCGGGTCATCCACCTGCACGTAGTAGCTGGCCAGCGGCGAATAGACACCCAGTGCAACTTGCAGCGGGCCCTGTGACTGGCTGAGAAATTCTTCCTGGGCCAGGGTTTGCCTGATGACCTCGTGAATTTTGCCCAGGCGCGACTCCAGTAGCGCGGCACTTTGCCGGACCAGCACCTTATCTGCCGGTGTCCGGGCATAGGATTCCGCTTCTGACAGAAGTTTCCTGGCAGTATTGATATCACCCTGGCGCGCTGCTATGTCCGATAATTTCAAGGTCGGCTGAACCGGGTCGTTCTCGAGTATCTGTGCCTGCTCGTATTGTTCCGCAGCCGCCTGCAGATTGCCGCTGTCACGTAACAGGTCACCCAGTTGGACATGGGCATCGATGTCTTCTGGTCTTTTCTCCTGGTATTGGCGAGCATACTCAACTGCCGCCGTCATATCACCGGTTGCACGTTCCAGGGTTGACATCCTGAGGTATATTCCGACATTCAGTGCATCCCGTTCCAGCGCCAGCAGGGACTCAGACTTGGCCTCTTCCAATTCACCACTCATCATTAACATCGTTGCAAGCGTATTATGGGCCGTCGCGTCATTCCGGACCTGCGCCTGCAAACGCAGGAACGCCATCATTTTTTCATGTTGCCCCGATAGCCGGTAAAGCGAGGCTTTCAGCTGATACCGGTCACGTGACGGCAAACGGTAATCCAGTTCCTGTGCCTTGGACAAAGCTGATTGTGCAGCAGGCAGGTCCCCGGCCTGGATCAGGTTCTGTGCTTTCACAAACCAAGCCAATACAAAATTGGGGTCAATGCTGATCGCCTGGTCAAAGAACGCGTTGGATGCATCAAAATCGTTTTCGAATAGACGTGCGTTCAAGCCCTGGATATAGGCCTTCAGGGCATCCTCCGATTCACCGTAGGTTTCTGTCAATGGCAGGTCTTCAGCAATCCTGCCACTGCTTTTTGGCACGCCCAATTCTTCACGGATATCCCTGGATAACGCGTCTACTGCCGCGTGGATATCCCAGCTGTGACGACTTAACTCCACCAATTTCCGCGCTGTCTGCGTATCCCAGATCCGCGCCGTGATCAGGAACTCATCCGCCTCCTGGTGCAAAGACCCTTCCACGAAATACTGGCGGTTGGCCTCGTCCGCAATTTCCCGCATCAGGGAACGCGGCACACCCAGGCCATCCGCAAAACCTGCCTGTTTGATGCGTGGGAAAAAACCGTTGCCAAAATTACTCCATGGCGAAGACGCCAGCACGAACGGATCCTGTTGCAAGTCCTGTACCAGCAATTCCGTAATACCGTATTGCAGCCAGTCCAACTCCGGCTTATTCGATTCGTTTTCCCAGAAAAACACGACCATACGGCGGCGGAACGTGTCGCTCGGGATATAGTGAGTTTCCTGTTGTCCCAATTCATTGCTGACGGTGATTTGCGTCGCCGCCATGCTCAGGTCCTTGTCACCGAACACAGTGAACAACAATCCCAGGCTCGCGATCAGGTTGATCGGCACCCCGATCTTTTCCAGCCTGCCCGCTTTGTCTTTGCCTTTCTTGCCATGTGTCCAGCTAATGATCATCACAGCCGGGATCAATGAATAAAGACCCCAAAATACAATGTCGGTCAGGTAGGGGGATAACAGGTAGCGCTCGACAAGGCGATCGAGGATTTCAATCAGCACCCAGGTGCTGGCAACGTACATACCGACCGCGGGCAATATGCGTCGGTCTTTCAGCTCTGTGATGAAATCTGCCATCCATTAATCCCTGAAATGACGCAGCAAGCACTCTAGCATATCGGACAGGGCCCACGACTGCCAAGAGTCATGGGCCCCGCGAACGATTAACGGGTGGCGACGTTTTATCTGCGGTTACTGGGCCGGGATGAATTTTGTTTACTTCCCGACCGCTTGGACGGGGACTCGACCACGTATGGCTGCTTGTTATTCCTGGTTTTATTGGTCTTTTGCCGGCTCTGCTGTTTCACAGGCTGGCTGGAAACAACGCTCACCGGGGCCTGCCGGGCAACACTCGCGCGGTCTGGTTGCCTGGTGTTATTACCGTTTGTACGCCTGTCGCCGTTGATCGGGTTCGCCTTGACAATCAGGCCCCTGGAATCCGCGGACGGGCTTGCTGGCCCAGTACGCGAACGGGTCTGCTTGGTATTTGATCGGTAGCGGACCTCGGTGCCGGCCGATTTTACGCGGTAGTTAGGTTGGACGACGATTCCGTGTTGTGCGGGTCTTGCCTTGACCGTCTTGCCGGACGTGGCAGGGTCAACGTGCAAGCGACTCTTGCTGACTTTTGCAGAGTCTCGGCTCCTGACAACCATGCCGCGGTCGCCGCCCTTCCCGGCCGGTGCAGTCGACACGTAACGCCTGACGGACGATGAGCGGTAGCGGTCACGTGAATAGTCTTCACGACGATTCTTGTCATTGGAATGGTTGCGCCGATCGTTACGGTCATAGTCGTGACGGCCCCTGTCATGTCGGCCATCTCCCGCGTAACGATCATGCCGGCCATCGTGGTGACGCGAGTAATAACCCCGGTATGGGCGCCACGCTGGGTAATAATGATGGTGATAACTTGAGCCGTACCACGGCGAGTAATAACCGTAATGATGGTTGGGGTAATACCACGGTGAAAAACCGTAATTAAGTCCGAGCGAGAACCCGCTCGGGTAGCCGTAGGCAAAACTGTACCAGGATGAAGGGTAGTAACCCAGGTAGAAATAATCCAGCGAATACCACGGGTAGTAAACATCACTGGTATAAGTACCGGAATAAACGACGTAGTCAGGGTCATCCTCTGCGTAATAGACGCCGTCCTCAAAAGCTGTTTCCGGATAGTAATAGCTCACACAGCCGGTCAGCAAAACAAGCAATGGCAGAATCAGCAGTTTTTTCATACGTGCTCCAGTGCCGGATCAAGCGGCAGAATGACACCTTGGCGATAAGCGTAGCAAAACACAGTTGAATCCACGCTGAATGGAGGCGACTGCAGGGCTTACTGGCGCTACGCTCAAAACCGCAGTAATGATCAGGGTATACCAACCACGGCCGGTTTTCAGCTTTTTGCCACTGCTACTGGATGATGATGGCCCCTGCCGAGCCGGGCGCCGCGATCACGACGCTCACCGACGCTGGTCGTTTGCTGTCCAGGTCATCGGGCAGTTGCATGTCGAACGGCCCGGTGGAATGGATCTGTCCCTCCTGGCTCCAGGTAATCTCCAGCGATTCACCGGCGTAAGCAGTTTGTGGGAATCCCGTCGAACACATGGAGCCGGGTGCGATGTTTCCGCAGGAAACAAAACCGCCGCTGGCAGGCAGCAATACACGCACTGCCGAAACCCACGTTTGCGTCTGGTTACGGATCAGCATGCCATCGATCTGCAGCGAAGGCACTTCCGGCCTGGCGCCGGCGCAGGCCACCAAGACCAATATGCATAAAAAACCGGGTAGTGATTTCATCATCGTGTTGTTCCATCCCCACGCCATGTGTCCAGGCTGCCAGCAGCCACGCAGGTATCCTGACTGCAGCATGTATTCTGAAGATTTTTCTTCAAAAAATAATGGTGCTCAAGCCAGTGCGTTCTTGACGATCTCGGCGACATCACCTGACAGACCCTGTTTGCTCGCAATACGTTGCAACTCTCGTCTCATCATTGCCTTGCGGCCATCATCATAACGTTTCCAGCGATTGAAGGCCGTTGCCATCCTGGCGGCAACCTGCGGGTTCAAACCATCCAGCTCGATCACGCAATCCGCCAGGAACGCGTAACCTGAACCATCGGGTGCGTGGAAACCGGTCGGGTTCAACATCGAGAACACGCCGATCAGGGCCCTGACCTTATTCGGATTCCTGATACTGAACGCCGCGTGTTCCATCAGTTTACGTACCGTTTCCAGGGTCTCACCACCCGGTTTTACTGCCTGCATCATGAACCACTTATCCATCACCAGGGCATCGCTTCCCCACGTATCTTCAAACCCGGACAGGGCCGTCGCGGCCTTGGCCGAGCCACTTAGCACCAGGCCCTGGATGGCAGCCAGTGTATCGGTCATGTTGTCACTGGCTTGCAACTGGGCAGCCGCCAAAGACTCACCATTTTCTGTTTCTAACAGGAATGCCAGGCAAGTGTTTTTCAAACTTCGGCGGGACACCGCTGATGCTGATTTGCAGTACGCCCGGCCGTCATTCAATTCAGCGTAGCGCCGGCCGAACAGGTCTTCCAGTTCCCGCGCCAGTCCCTGCTTGATGAAATTCCTGGCCCGATGGATGCCATCGACATCGACCACATCCATCTGGTCGGCCAGGTACTCTTCACCAGGCAATTTCAGGGTTTCCGCCAGCAGGGCCGGGTCGGCATCGTAATCCGACAGCACCCCCCTCCAGGCTTTGACGAGTGACGCCTCCAGAACCATGCCCAGCCCCTCGGCAGCCCGGCGGCATTGCTCCAGGATGGCGTTTTGCGCCATGAGTTGCGCCGCATTCCAGCGTGTAAACGCATCGCTGTCGTGAGCGATCAATATGGCCAGTTGTTCCGGTGTGTAATCGAAGTGAATTTTAACCGGGGCTGAAAAATCCCTGAACAGGGAAGGCACCGGTTTCTCCGCAAGACCGGTAAAGGTAAATTCCTGTTTTTCCTCGTCCACTACGAACAAACGGGTGCCGATGGCGATACCTGTCTCCCCGGCAAGCTGCACGGCCAACTCGGTACCATTGCTATCCAGCAAACCCAGTGCAAACGGCAAGACCAGGGCCTGCTTTTCTTGCTGGTCGGGTGTCTCCGGCGTATGTTGCCTGACTGTCAGGGTGTATGTCTGCCCGGTTGCGTCATAGTGATCGCTGACGTGTACCCGCGGCGTTCCGGATTGGGCGTACCAGCGCCCGAAACGTTTCAGGTCGCGCTGGTTGGCGTCCGCCATCGCAGCGAGAAAATCATCACAGGTGACGGCCTCGCCGTCGTGGCGTTCAAAATATAAGCGCATACCTTTCTGGAAACCGTCCTCGCCCAGCAGCGTGTGATACATGCGGATGATTGCCGCGCCTTTTTGATAGACCGTGGCGGTATAGAAATTATTGATCTCGACATACTTGTCGGGACGTATCGGGTGCGCCATCGGACCGTCATCTTCGGGAAACTGCCGGCTGCGCAGGTCACGAATATCCTGGATGCGTTTAACCGCACGGGACTGCATATCGGCTGAAAACTCTTCATCCCGGAACACCGTCAAGCCTTCCTTCAGCGTTAACTGGAACCAGTCCCGGCAGGTGACGCGGTTGCCGGTCCAATTGTGGAAATACTCATGACCGATGACGCCTTCAATGCCCTGGTAGTCGGAATCGGTGGCCGTATCCGGCCGCGCCAGGACATACTTGGAGTTGAAGATATTCAGTGATTTGTTTTCCATTGCCCCCATGTTGAAATCGTTGGTGGCGACAATATGGTAGATGTCCAGGTCATACTCGAGGCCGAAACGGTCTTCATCCCACCGCATCGCGTTTATCAGCGACTGCATGGCGTGTTCGCAACGGTCCAGGTTCTCTTTCTCCACGTAAATCCTGAGTCTGACATCGCGACCGCTGCGGGTCTTGAAACGGTCTTCTACCAGTGCCAGGTTGCCCGCAACCAGCGCAAACAGGTAGGACGGTTTCGGGTAGGGGTCCTGCCAGCAAACCCAGTGACGCCCACCCGCCGAATCTCCGCTGCCCACCTGGTTTCCATTACATAGCAAAACCGGGAATGCGCTCTTTTCCCCTTCCAGGGTCACTTGGTAACTTGTCATGACGTCAGGGCGATCCGGAAACCAGGTGATCTTCCTGAACCCCTGTGCTTCGCACTGCGTTAAAAGGAAGTCTCCGGAAACATACAGGCCTTCCAGCGCGGAATTGGCCCCGGGATGGATTTCTACTTTGGTTTTGAGCACGCTCCTGCGGGGTGCGCTGGAAATCGTCAGGGACTCACCCTCGATGACATAGTCATCGGCGGCCAACATTTTGCCATTGAGCTCGATGTCCAGCGTTTTCAACCCACTGCCGTTCAATACGAGGTCAGCGGAATCTGCGGCGGAATCCTTTAGCAGGTATTCCATTTCCGCTGTCACAATGGTGGTCTTTGCGGCAATGTCAAAATGCAACTCGAGGTGGCTGATATCCCAGGGGTAAGCCGTGTAGTCATTGCGATATTTTGCGTCGGAGGCTATGCCTTCTTTCATAAATCTGTTCCTTGATTAAATATTTACCAATCGGCGGCCGTTTACCCGAATACTACTTTCCCTGCAACTTCCAGCTTACTGCGCTGGTCATGGGTCCACGTGAACTGGGAGGTGGCTTTAACGCCTTACACCACGCGGGTATTATATGCCGATGAATCGCGTCACTGCAGACCCTACGCCCACCTTTACTGGTAAGCTCGCTGCCCGAGCGCGTATCCAGGGTGCCATTTGTACTAATCCCGTGAGTTCAGAGCTTCTGGCCAACTCAATTTGACTGACCGCTTTACGGAGCTAGCGTACCATGCAACAACTCTATCTACTGCGCCATGCCAAGGCCGAGCCATGGAGCCCGCTGGGTAATGATTTTTCCAGGCCGTTGAGTGACAAGGGCAAACGCCACGCACAAGCGCTGTCGTCATGGGCAGTCGATACGCTGGACCCGCCCGACACCGTGTTGTGCTCACCGGCCAAGCGCACGCGGGAAACGCTCGCGCCGTTGTTGGCAAAGTGGCCACAACTGCTGTCCGCCACCGATTACGTCGATTCGATATACGGTGCCTCGACAGACATGTTGCTGACCCTGGCCGTGGATGCCTTCAGCTACAGCCAACGCGTACTGATGGTGGGTCATAACCCGGGCTTCGAATATCTGTTGCTCAAACTGCTACAGGTTGACCATGCTGCCGAAGTCAAGAAAATGGCCACCGGGACGCTTGCAGTAATCGGTTTTCCTGCCGGCTTCAAAGGTGTACCGGGCAATGGTTGTCTGCAACATCTGACAAAAGGCAAAGACCTGGCTGCATAAAAAAGCCCGGGATCAACCCGGGCTTTTCACTTCATGGCTGTATAAAATCAATTCACGACTGGACGTTCTTCCACGATCGTCGGTGTGACGAAAATCAACAGTTCGCGTTTCTTGTTCTCGTTCGAACGGCGTTTGAACAGGTTTCCAAGTACCGGGATACTGCTCAAATAAGGCACCCTGTCCTGACTCCGGTTGCGCTCGTCCTGGAAGATACCGCCCAGTACGACCGTTTCACCATTGTTGACCAGCACCGAGGTTGCCAGTTCACGCGTATCGATGGATGGCACCGAGCCGCCACGGCCAGTCTGGAAAATCTCACCGACGGTGTCCTGCTTGATCTCGAGTTCAAGCTGGATGCGGTTGTCCGGTGTAATCAGCGGCGTGGCGCGCAATTCCAGTACCGCCTCCTTGAACTGCACCGCGGTGGCACCCGAGGAAGCGGCCTGCTCGTAAGGTATTTCCACACCCTGCTGGATAAATGCCTCGGACTGATTGGCAGTGATGACACGTGGCGTCGAAATCACCTCGCCGTCACCCTCTGCTTCCAGGGCTGACAATTCCAGATCGAGCAATACGTTTCCGGCCAGGAAAGATACACCCAGGGTGCCGGCGTTTTGACTCGCGGCCGGCAGGTTGACGTTGTAGCGTTGCGGAATTCCAGGTAGTACATAGCTAAACCCCTCGCCCGGGATCGGCTCAATGTAAGGATTAAGCGTATTGGCCCCGTCACCATCGCCGGCGATTCCGAGGAAGTTCCGCTTGTCGTGCCAGGCCGTGACACCAAAACGGACACCCAGTTCGTGGCTGAAATCACTGCTGGCCACGACGATACGTGACTCGATCTGCACCTGGCGCACGGGGCGGTCGAGATCAAGGACCAGTTTCTGGATCGCCTCAATCCGGTCCGGTGTGTCGGTGACCATCAGCGTATTGGTCCGCGAATCAATGGCCACTGAACCACGGTCGGACAACAGGCCGGCATCACTGTCTTCACCCCGCGATGCTTCGGTGATCAGGGTCTGCAAATCCGCAGCATTCGCATAACTGACGCTGATCAGGGCGGTCGCCAGGGGTTCCAGTTCCTTGCGGTCCTGCAAGGCCTGCAACAACTGTTGCTCACGGGCCGCGATATCAGCGGTCGGTGCGATCCAGATCACGTTGCCGTTTTCACGCATGTCGAGGTTACGGGCATCCAGCACGATATCCAGTGCCTGGTCCCAGGGTACGTTGGTCAAGCGCAGGGTCAGGTTGCCGCCGACATTATCGGCAACGACGATGTTCAGATCTGACACATCGGCGATCAGCTGCAAGACTGAACGTACGGGGATATCCTGGAAGTTGAAGGTAACGCGTGCGCCGGTGTACTCCTTGTCCTCGTAAAATTCGACGACGTTCTCTGACGCGCCGACGGCTGTGGCCGTCAGCTCTGACACCTCGATCACCCAGTCGCTGCCCGACTGGTATGCCATGTGTTCGTACAAACCGGCAACTTCCAGTTCCACACGAACAGCACTGCCCATCTTGCCGGTATCAATAACCTGCACGGGCGTCGCAAAATCCATCACGTCGAGACGCTGGTTCAAAGATTCCGGCAGGTTGGTATCGAATATATCGACGGACAGACCACCTTCCCGTGAGTTGACGGAAATATTCGCGTCTTCCCTGTCAAGGCTGAGTATTACCTTGCTCTGTCCATCGTCACCACGCCTGAAGTCAACGTTTTCCAGCGTGTATTTTGCGGTGCCGTGGCTTCTGGGAACCGTTGAGGGCTCGCCGCCCCCGTCAATAGATAATACGACCTGGCCGTTACCGGACTGGTAGTCGTAGGCCACGAGTCTGGAAAGGTCCACCATCAACCGTGTCCTGCCACCAGCGGCCAGCGTCGTATATTTTTGTACCGGACCGATGCCTACTGAAACCGGGGCCGCGTCGATCCTGCTACTGGTGTCCGCAAGGTCCAGGATGATCCGCGCGGGGCTTTCGGTTGCAAATACACTGACCGTAGGGTCATCACCGGTGGTCGACAGGCTGATGACAATATCACCTTCGGCATTATTACGAAAATCCACCGCGGTTACGTCGCTCGACGCCCACGCGGTTAGTGCCGGAAGTACCAGCAACGCCAATCCAAGACCCAAACGAATTCCCGTCTTTTTGCTATCCATAAACTGTTCCCACCTGCCGGTCAGTATCCGTTTCAAGTTAAAATCATGTGTGCTGTACATGGCTGTACCCTCAAAATCGCTCTGCTCCGTGCGCTAACCGGATTATCCTTCACCCAAGGCGATAGAGGCTTCCCTGACTAACCAGCCGCCTGCGCCATCCGAAATCAATTCACTCAAATTTACTTCTGTATTACTAATGTCGACCACCTGTCCATGGTTCTTACCCATGTAGTCCCCAACCGGGACACGGTGAATAACGCCCTCGGGGTCGCGAATCAGGGCCCAGTAAGATTCTCCCTTACCAAATGTACCCACCATCGCGAGCGTGTCGAGCTCGTAACGTTCCAGGTATTGCTTGGGACGCTCGAAGTCCGGCTGCGGCCCCGTGCCCGTGCTTGAGCGAACGTCATCGCTGCCCTCAGAGATCGATTGCCGGAACGGATCGCGCCCCGTCAAACCCTCGTATGCATAGGGTGTGTATGTTTTTACCGGTGGAATGGGTGGAATGGGTTGCGCCGGTCTTTCCTTGACCGTTGCGATATATTTCTCCAGATCACCGACATCCTCGCTGCACGCCGATAACATCACGGCCGCCATTAGCGCACCAGCAACGAGTTTCACCTGTTTGCCAAGACGTTTCATGGTGCTTGCTCCGCTGCCCTCTGGGCGACTTCTTCTTCATCCACATAACGGTAGGTCTTAACCCGTCCTTCGAGGATCAAACGCCCCTCCGAGTCGCCGTAGCGGCTCTGGTTGGCAGACGCCCGTTTCATGGAAATATCATGCATCGTCAGGATTACCACCCTCGGCAAACCGGCCACTCCACTGACAAATTCACCGAATTCGTGGTAGTCACCGAGCATCCGAATGGCGATTGGACGTTCTGCATAGAAATCCTGGAACACTTCCGCCTGCGGCTCAAATAACTGAACATCGATACCTGCGGCGAGTGCCGTTTGTGAAACATCCACCAACAGCTTGTCCATTTCAGTCTTGCTGGGCAGTTGCCTGAACATGGTCTGTAACAGTTCCTGCATTTCCGCCAACTGCTGTTCATAGGCTTCCAGGTTGGCTGCTTTCTGCTGCTTGAATTCAAAATCGGCCCTCAGGGCCAATTCCTGCTGTTTTTCCTGCTCCAGTTCGATCTTCTTGTCGTCGATGAACAAAAAGTACCCGGCCACCAGGATCAAAATCAACAAGACTGCGAGCAGGAAATACCGCACCGATGCCGGCGAGCTGCCAATATCCGAGAAGTCAGCGTTTCTGAGGTCGTCAAAAATCATCGTACGCCTCCCTGACCCGCCGGATTATCGTAGCCTTGTTCCTCGTCCGCTGACTTTGGCGGCCGTAGCTTGACCTTGATGCTGAACTCGTAGGGTTCCACATCGGTAACCGGATTGGCTGACGACCTGACAAAATCCAATTGCGGGTCCAGGAACAGATCATTCATTTCCAGCTCCCTAAGGTAAGCCGAGACCCGGGCGTTGGATTGGCTGTTACCCAACAATGTCAGCTGGGGTCCCTGCTGCCTCACGGAAGAGAGCGTAACACCCACTGGAATGGATTTCGCCAGCTTGTCCAGCAATTCAACGGTCGTGGAACGACTGGCCTGCAGACGCTCAATGACCTGCTTGCGGGAAATCAGGCGGGCCCGTGTGCGTTCCAATTCGTTGATTTTCCTGATACGCACTTCCAGCTGGGCGATTTCTTTCTTGATCAGGTCATTTCTGAATTGCTGGTGGTGTATCCGCTGCTGAAATACCGAGCCGATCAGGAACACCAGTACCACTCCCAGGATCGCCGTCATCAGCAAGGTCACCAGGAATTGGCGTTGCCGCTCCTGGCGTTGTTCCTCGCGCCACGGCAGTAGATTGATTCTGGCCATTAGTCAAACCCTCTCAAAGCCAATCCCATGGCTATCATCAGGTTGGTCGTATTGCGTTTTAACGCAGTCACAGCCACATTTTTGGCGATATCCAGCCCGGTAATGGGATCGGCAACCCGCGTCGTCATGCCGAGTTCCTGTTGCGCCATGGCGTCCAAACCTTTCAGTGAAGCCACTCCACCGGACAGGTATATCGTGCCGATATTGGTATATTCATTACTGGAAGCGAAGAACTGCAGGGCACGGCTGATTTGGTGCACGACGTTCAGCTGGAAGGGCTCGAGCACTTCTTCTTCGAAATCTTCCGGCCCCTCCTCGTTACGCTCGAAAAAACCGGCCTGTTCAGCGGTCATATCGTAGCGCCGCTGTGTTTCTTCCAGAAGCTGGTGACCTCCAAACGGGTGATCACGGGTGTAGATCACCCGGCCGCCCTTGATAACCAGCAAGGTCGTCATGTCGTAACCGATATCGAAAAACCCAACCGCTTCACTGCGCTTGATCCCATCCCGCTTGCGGATCAACTCGAAAGCATTGGCAATGGCGAAGGCCTCCACATCGACCACCTTTGCCTTCAGTCCTGCAACGTCGATTGCATCTTGCCGGCTTTCGATATTCTCGCTCTTGCTGGCAGCCAACAAGATATCCATCAGGTCCGCGTTGCGTGCCGATGGTCCCAGCACTTCGAAATCTAGGCTGACCTCGTCAAGCGGGTAAGGAATATACTGGTTGGCCTCGATTTGCACCTGGCTTTCGATATCCGCCTCGGCAAGGTCTGCCGGCAAGCTGATGATCTTGGTGAAAACGGCTGAACCGGAAACCGCGATTGCACAGGACTTGGCACGTGTGCCAGAAGCGCTTACTGCCCTCGAAATGGCGTTTGAGGTAGCTTCTACATCCTGTACAGCCTTATCGACCACCGCGCCTTCATTGAGCGGTTCAATGGCGAAGTGGTCAATCTGGTATCCGGACCCGTGACTGGACAACTGTATCAAACGTACACTTGTCGAGCCTATATCCAGTCCGATCACTGGATCTGTTTTATTTCCAAACAGTTTCAAGACTCCCCCATTCCTTTTCCGTGCCAATGGTTTAGTGAGACTTCTTAATAGCTGTTTTTAACAGAAAACCCTGCAATACTCAAATACTTCTGTAAGGTATTAAACTACAGGAATTAACGGACTCGACATGGACATGTGCATTGCAATGCACGGGAAAACTGTGGGCATTTGTGTGGTCAACACTCATCATAACCGACTTTTCCCTGTCTGATGCCGTGTACCTTCTTCTGTCCCGTCTCCCGCTATCCGGAGACGGCTATATCAACTAGAATTCCTTATCTCTGTGCCTAAGCATAACAGGATAATTTTGTGAAGAAAGTATTTCGTGTGTTTTTTCGCTTTCTTTTGGCCTCGTTTGTATTGGGGTCGATCACCCTCGTGGTGACGTATCTTGTTGTTGCCAAAGACCTTCCGGATGTCGACACCCTACGTGATGTGCAACTCCAGGTCCCGTTGAGGGTTTACACCCAAGATGGCAAATTGATCAGTGTTTTTGGCGAGAAGCGTCGTATACCGGTCAGTATCGATGAAATGCCCACGCACCTGAAAAACGCGTTTATCGCCGGTGAAGACGCCCGTTTCTTCGTTCATCCGGGGGTCGATTACCAGGGTATCACCCGCGCCGTGTAGACACTGGCGACCACCGGAGATAAATCGGTCGGCGGCAGCACCATTACACAGCAGCTGGCGCGAAATTTCTTTCTGAGCCTGGAAAAGACCTATACGCGCAAGATCAAGGAAATTTTCCTGGCACTGAAGATCGAGCGGGAACTGGACAAGAACGAGATCCTCGAACTGTACTTGAACAAAATTCTGCTCGGCCATCGCGCCTACGGTGTGGGTGCCGCAGCGGACGTGTATTACGGCAAACCGCTGGCTGAGCTGAGCCTGGCCCAATGCGCGATGCTGGCCGCCCTGCCAAAAGCGCCTTCCAGGATCAACCCGATCACTTCGCCGGAGCGGGCCATGCAGCGACGGGACTACGTATTGGGGCGTATGCGGGAACTGGGTTTTATCAGCGCTGCCGAATACGCACAGGCCATCGATGAAAAGAACACTGCTTTTTACCACGGCGCGACGACTGAAGTTTCAGCACCTTACCTGGCCGAAATGGTGCGCAAGGAAATGCTGGCCATGTTTGGCCAGGCAGCTTATACCGGCGGCTACGAGGTCTTTACAACCATTCGTTCAGACCTGCAAGCCGTCGCCAACCAGTCTATTACCAACGGTCTCGAGGCTTACGACCACAGGCATGGCTACCGTGGGGCCGAAGCCCATTTCGATATCGATGAAAGCAATACACCGCAGGACTGGAGCGAAATGTTGCGGCCCTACAAACCGGTCGCCGGTCTTGCCCCCGGCCTCGTTACCGAGGTGGACGAGGAAGTGGCCCTGGTATACCAGGCCGACGGCCAGACCATTGCGCTAACGCTGGGTGATGTGGCCTGGGCGAGAAAATTTATCAGCCGCGACCGTATCGGCTATGAACCCAAGACGGTTTCAGAGGTGTTGCAGGTGGGCGATATCATACGCACACGCCTGGGCGACGGCGGACGACGTGAATTGGCGCAGCTGCCCGAAGCGGAAGCCATGCTGGTATCCATCAGCCCTGACGATGGCGCCATTTTCGCCCTGGTCGGCGGTTACGACTACACGCGCAGCAAATTTAACCGGGTCGTGCAAAGCCGCCGCCAACCCGGTTCAGGTTTCAAACCGTTTATCTATTCCGCGGCACTGGCCAAGGGTAAGACAACGGCCAGCATCATCAACGATGCACCGATCGTTTTCAGTGACGACGAACTGGAACGGGAGTGGAAACCACAAAATTTCAGTGAGAAGTTTTTTGGCCCGACCCGCCTGCGCGAAGCCATGGTCAATTCCCGCAACCTCGTCTCAATCCGCTTGTTGAGGGAAATCGGCATCCCGTACGCCATTGATTACATCAGTGCCTTCGGTTTCGACCCCGCCGAGTTGCCGGATAATCTGTCCATGGCGCTGGGCAGCGCGTCGCTTATACCTATCAGTATCGCCAGGGGTTACGCGGTTTTTGCCAACGGTGGTTACCTCGTTGAACCCTATTTCATCGAGCGGGTGACCGACGCGAGAGGAGCCACGGTGTTCGCCGCCAGTCCGTTCGTTGTCTGCAACGACTGTCCGGCTGAAAAAGAGGTGGGCGATGAACTGGCTGGCGCAACAGAAAAGACGGAACCCAGTTTCCGCCCCTTGCAACTCGAAGGCCAAAGCGACTTGCAGGTCGTTGAGCAGGAAGTCATCGAGCAGGAAGAGTACGTGGCGGAGCCCTCGCCGGCACCGAGGGTCATTTCCGAGCAAAACGCCTTCCTTGTCCGCTCGATGATGATGGATGTCGTGCGGCGAGGAACCGGTAAAAAGGCCATGGTGCTGGGCCGCAATGACCTGGCCGGCAAGACCGGGACCACCAATGAACAACGTGACGCGTGGTTTTCGGGATATAACGATAAAGTAGTGACTTCGGTCTGGGTCGGCTTTGACAGCCACGAACCCCTGGGACGTTTTGAGGTTGGTGGCAAAGCTGCGCTGGACATCTGGATCGACTACATGCGTTTTGCCCTCGAGGGCGTACCGGAATCAACAATCGAGATACCCGAGGGCATCACGCAGGCGCGTATCGATCCGGACAGCGGTTTACTGGCCGGGCTTGAAAACCAGGCCGCAATTATGGAAGTATTTGAATCAGGAAGTCTCCCGCCCATGGAAGATTCAGTAGAAGGAGATCATTCTGATGCCGTTAAGGAAGAGGACCCATACGACAGCTTCTGACCGGTTTCCTGTCCACGATCCGGGTAGGCTCGACCAACTGCGCAGAATGATCGCTGCCGAGGCAGCCCGCATCATGGTCACCCAGGCACAGTCCAATTACCGGATAGCCAAGCAAAAAGCCGCACAGCGGCTGGGCGCGGGCGCCAACACGTCGCTGCCCAGCAACCTGGAAGTTGAAAAGGCCCTGCGGGCTTACCAACAGTTTTACGGTGGGGAACAACACCTCGTACACCTGCAGAAATTACGCCGTATTGCCTTGCAGGTCATGCAGTCTCTGGAGCCGTTCCAACCGCGGCTGGTCGGACCGGTGCTCGATGGCACGGCTGACGAACACAGCCGCATTTCCCTGCATCTGTTCAATGACCCGCCGGATGCGGTGGCCATTTACCTGATGGATAAAGGCCTCGCTTTTTACAATGAACAACGCAAGATACGCTGGCACGACGGCGGCCACCGGCAAGTGCCGCTACTGGTCACGGACAGGGAAGACGCGGAAATCGAACTGGTGCTGCTCAACTGCCTGGATTTACGCCAGGCACCACCCAGCCCCGTGGATGGACGTCCGCAGAAGCGGGCGGGCGTTGTCGAGGTGGAATGTTTGCTGGCGGGTGTCTGACAACTGTTCAGCGTGACTCGATTGGCACGTATTCGCGTTCTGTCGGCCCGGCATAAACCTGGCGTGGACGGCCGATCGGTGTCGGTGTCTGTTCCTGCTCCAGCCACTGGGATACCCAGCCTACGGTCCTGGCGATCGCGAACATCACGGTGAACATGCTGACGGGAATTCCGAGCGCCTTGTAGATAATGCCGGAATAGAAGTCAACGTTTGGGTACAGCTTTTTACTGACGAAGTACTCGTCTTCCAGCGCGATCCGTTCCAGTTCCATGGCCAGGTCCATCATCGGATCAGAAGTACCCAGGTTTTCCAGCACCTCGTGGGCTGCCTTGCGGATGATGGAGGCACGCGGATCGTAGTTCTTGTACACGCGGTGGCCAAAACCCATCAACCTGAATGGGTCATCCTTGTCCTTGGCCTTGTCGATGTATTTGCCAACTCTTGACAGGTCGCCGATTTCATCGAGCATGATCAACACTTTTTCATTGGCGCCACCATGTGCCGGGCCCCACAGTGCCGAGATGCCCGCGGATACGCAAGCATAAGGGTTGGCCCCCGTGGAACCGACCAGCCTGACAGTCGAAGTGCTGGCGTTTTGCTCGTGATCGGCATGCAAAATATACAGCAGGTCAATGGCCTTGGCGGCCACCGGATCGACAATATATTTCTCGGCCGGTACTGAAAACATCATGTCGAGAAAGTTTTCTGTGTATGTCAGCTCGTTGTTCGGATAGGCAACCGGCCTTCCCATGTGATGCCGGTAACAGGCTGCGGCGATGGTCGGCATCTTCGCGATCATCCGCTTGGCGGCCTGGACCCGGTGTTCGGGGTCGCTCATGTCCATCTTGTCATGGTAAAAAGCCGCCAGCGAGCCAACCACGCCCGCCATCATCGCCATCGGGTGCGCGTCATAGTGGAACCCCGATATGAAGGTGTTCAGCTTCTCGTGCACCATCGTGTGGTGGGTGATATCGCTCTGGAATCCATCGAACTCATCGGTCGTGGGCAGTTCACCAAACAGCAAAAGGTAAGCCACCTCCAGGAAAGTACTTTTCCCCGCCAGCTGCTCGATGGGATATCCCCGGTAACGCAGGATACCTTTTTCACCATCGATAAACGTGATCGTGCTGGTGCAACTGGCCGTGGCCGTGAAACCCGGATCGTATGTAAAGTAGCCCAGGGTCGAGGGAACAGCCTTGATACTTAATGTGGGCTCACCTTCCGTGCCACTGATAACGGGTAATTCAACGCTCTTGCCACTACCTTCATCTGTGAGGGTTACGCGTTGCTCGGACATGGTTCTCTCCCGGTTTTTTCTTGTATGAACTTGGTCGGCATTAACAGGTATTGCCGCCTGCCGTTTTCAGCTGGTAAGTATGTCATAAGTCCCCGTGTTTTTTATTGATCACAGACAAAAAGGCCCGGGGCGACACTGCCGTCCCGGGCCTCTCCAAGAAACTTCGGATTTACTTGTTGTAGCGGCGTTTGAATCGATCCACGCGACCACCGGTATCCATCAACTTATGTTTGCCGGTATAAAACGGGTGGGATGCGCTGGAAACTTCCACCTTGACGAGCGGGTACTCGTTCCCATCTTCCCACTTGATGGTGTCCTTGGTTTTGATAGTGGAGCGGGTCAGGAATGCAAAGTCAGACGACAGGTCCTGGAAAACCACTTCACGATACTCTGGATGGATGTCAGCTTTCATGACAAATTCCGATATTCGTTTGGCCTAAAGAGCCGGGTAGTTTAATGACGTGCGACACGCAATGCAAGCGGCTTTTGCGGTGCGTTACGGTAGAAACATCTGCTGGATATCATTGACGAATTTCCAGCCCAGCCGCGTGGGTGCGACCTGCCGATCCCGGACTTCGAGCAGGCCCTTGTCCACCGCCTGTCGAACCCTCGTCTCAACGGTACGCCATTGCAGGCCGGTGCGGGCGCAGAAATCGTCCACGCTGAACCCCTGCTTCAGCCTCAGCTGGTTCAGGAAAAACTCGAATACAAGTTCATCTTCAGCCAGGGTCTGACTCTTCGCCAGCCAGCCACCGTTGTGCAACCCCTGCATATACCGCCTTGGGTGACGGTGTTTCGCATAACGCGTCACGCATCCATCGGCCATCGTCGTGATCTTGCCATGTGCCCCGGCGCCTGTCGCGAGGAAATCACCATAGGTCCAGTAATTCATGTTATGCCGGCATTGCCTGTCGTCGCGCGCAAACGCAGAAATTTCATATTGCAAAAAGCCGGCTGTCTCCAGCATTTCCAGACCGGTTTCCTGTATCTGCCAGGCAAGGTCCTCATCCGGCAGCGCCGGTGGTGTCGCCGCGAAGGCGGTGTTTGGCTCCAGCGTCAACTGGTAATAGGAAATATGTGCCGGTGCAGCGGTGATTGCGCGCCGCACATCGTCCCGGGCCTGCTCAATATTCTGACCTGGCAGAGCGTACATCAAGTCGATATTAAAGTTGTCGATACCCGACGCATGCAAGGATTGCAGACAGCTTTCCACCTCCTCACCAGAATGGATGCGCCCGAGCCGCTTGAGCGCGCCGTCGTCAAAGCTCTGCACGCCCAGCGATACGCGGTTGATCCCAGCCTGAGCGTAGGCTGCAAAGCTGTCGTGCTCGATGGTACCGGGATTGGCTTCCAGCGTGACTTCAGCAGCCGGGCTCAAATCCAGTCGGGCGCGGGCAGCAGACAAAAACTGATCGATCAACCCGGCTGCGAACAGGCTGGGTGTGCCGCCACCAAAATAGACACTGTTTACCACGCGCCCCCAAACCAGGGGCAGGTCTGACTCGAGGTCGGCTATCAATGCGCGGATATAGTCGGCTGCAAGCAGCTCACCCTTCAAAGCATGTGAATTGAAATCGCAATATGGACATTTGCGCACGCACCACGGGAGGTGCACGTAGAGGCTCAGCGGCGGATTATGCATTAATCCCGTCATACTCCCGGCGAACGAGTTCGGCCAGCTTGCGAAGAGCCTGGCCGCGGTGGCTGACCTTGCCCTTTTCTTCTGCGCTCATCTCGGCTGCAGATAACTGCCGTTCCGATTCCGTTGCGTGCCCGACACCAAAGATGGGGTCGTACCCAAACCCACCCTCACCCTGGCGCTTGGCCAGTATTCGCCCATGCCAGCGGCCGGTGGCCATCAGCGGGGCCGGATCAGCGGCCGATTCCAGGCAAACCATGGCACAAAAGAAGTAGGCGACCCGGTCCGCGCCGTTGATGCCGTCCAGCGCGGCCAGCAACTTGTCCATGTTCGCCGCTGCATTGGCGTCAGGCCCGGCATAACGAGCGGAACAGATACCCGGCTCGCCCTGCAGCGCCGGCACCACCAGGCCAGAATCATCCGCAATGGCGGGCAAGCCGGTATGGGATGCTGCATGACGTGCCTTGATCAGGGCGTTTTCTACGAATGTACTGCCGGTTTCCTCGACCCCGGGTGGTACTTGCCAGTCACTTTGCGGACGCACGGCGATACCCAGTGGAGAGAACATGGCCATCATCTCGCGTAATTTACCCGGGTTATCGCTGGCAAGGACGTATTGCTGGTGCGTGGTCATATGAACCCGGATCAGCCAGCCAGAGCCTCACGCTGCATCTCAAGCAGTGACCGGATACCGCCATCCGCCAATGCCAACAGGCTGTCCAACTCGTCTTTACGAAACGCATGGCCCTCTGCTGTGCCCTGCAATTCGATAAACGCACCACCGTCATTCATCACCACGTTCATGTCGGTCTCGGCGTTGGAATCCTCCCGGTAATCGAGATCGAGCACCGGCGTGTCGTTATAAATACCCACCGAAACCGCCGCCACCTGGCCGTGGACCGGGTTTTTCTTGATCCTGCGCTTGTCCAGCAACCAGTCGCAGGCGTCCACCAGCGCGACGTATGCGCCGGTAATGGCCGCCGTACGCGTACCGCCGTCTGCCTGCAGTACGTCGCAATCCAGCGTAATGGTGTGTTCGCCCAGCGCGGCCCGGTTCACCACGGCACGTAGGGAGCGGCCAATCAGGCGCTGGATTTCCATCGTGCGTCCACCCTGCTTGCCCAACGAGGACTCGCGGCGCATGCGTGTATCGGTCGCCCTGGGTAACATGCCATACTCTGCCGTGACCCAGCCCTCGTTGCTGCCGCGCAGAAAATTGGGCACCCGGTTTTCCACCGAGGCGTTGCACAATACGTGGGTGTTACCGCAGGCGATCAATACTGAGCCCTCGGCATAAGGCGTGTAATTGCGCTCGATCTTAACCGTGCGTAGCTCATCGATTCGTCTGCCGCTGGGTCTCATAGGTGGGTCCTGTATGTGTATTTGGAAAAATCCGGGTAAATTGTCAGGCTGCCATTTTAGTCCAGTAGCCTATCCGTTAACATTGTGCCACTGCCACACACGTGGAAAAAGCCATGATACGAAGTATGACGGGTTTCGCCCGGGTAGAACGCCAGTACGATTTCGGCCGGCTGAGCTGGGAAATGCGCTCGGTAAACCACCGCTACCTCGATTTTGGTTTGCGTCTGCCGGAAGAATTCAGACCGCTTGAGTCTGACATTAGGAAACGACTGGGTGAATATCTGAGCCGGGGCAAGATTGAAGCCACCCTGCGATTCTCAGCTGCGGCATCTTCCGCCGGCAGCGCACTGGAACTGAACCAGTCTCTGGCACGGGAACTGCTAGACGTGCACGGTGAGTTGTCGCAACTTGCTGGCAGCGAGGAACAACCGGACCTCGGCCACTTGCTCAAGTGGCCGGGTCTGATCGAGGAAAAACGCCCGGACCCTGCTCCCCTGCAGGCCGCGGCCCTGGCGCTATTGAGCGAAGCTGCGCAGGAGTTGCTGGACGGCCGCACACGTGAAGGTGAACAAATGGCCAATGCTGTCCGCGAACGGCTCGAAGGCGTGACAGAGTTGACCGGGCAAATCAGGTCATGGTTACCGGATATTCGTGCCGCGCTGAAACAACGCATGCTGGAGCGTGTTGATGACCTTCCCCTGCCGCTGGATCCAGGCCGGGTAGAACAGGAAGTTGCGATCCTGGCCCAGAAAATCGACGTCGATGAAGAGCTGGACAGGCTGGACGCCCACGTCGCGGAAGTGTACCGCGTGCTGGGCCTGTCCGAACCTGTCGGCCGGCGACTTGATTTCCTGATGCAGGAGTTCAACCGCGAGTCCAATACCCTGAGTTCGAAATCGGTTGATCAAAGGACCACGCAGGCTGCCGTTGACCTGAAAGTGCTCATCGAACAAATGCGCGAGCAGGTACAAAATGTCGAATAGGACTGCCCGGCGTGGCCAACTGTACATCGTTGCCGCACCATCCGGAGGTGGCAAAACCAGCCTGATCAGGTCCCTACTGCAGCGCGACGAGGAACTCTCCCTGTCCATTTCGCATACCACGCGCCCGGCCAGGCCGGGAGAGACGGATGGCCAGCACTACCACTTTGTTTCCGTGCCCGAGTTTGAAAAGATGATCGAAGCTGGCAGCTTCGTCGAACACGCCAGGGTATTTGACCACTTGTACGGGACCAGCTACACGGCCGTCGTAACGCAGCTCGAAAAGGGTCACGACGTGTTGCTCGATATCGACTGGCAGGGCGCCCGGCAGGTCAGCGCGGCTTTCCCGGACAGCTGTTCCATTTTCGTGATTCCGCCGTCGCTTGAGATCCTGCGTGAACGCCTGACACGGCGAGCGCAGGACAGCGCCAGCGTAATCGAGCGCCGGATGCGCGATGCACGTTCCGAGATCTCTCACTGGGATGAATTTGACCACGTCGTCATCAACGATGATTTCGACACGGCACTTGAAGAACTGCTCAATATCATCAATGATCACCGTCAACAAACACCGCACCCGGTGAACGACGATTCCCGGCGTCTGGCACAGCAACTCGGAAGACGCTAAAATAAGCGGTTCCGCCTAACACCTTACAGGATTAAAAATGGCACGTATTACCGTAGAAGATTGCCTGGAAAACATACATAACCGCTTTGAACTGGTTTTGACTGCGACCAAGCGCGCCCGCCAGATCGGGCATGGCTCCGAACCACTGGTTGAAGAAGAAAACGACAAGCCCACCGTACTCGCCTTACGCGAAATCGCTGATGGCCTGATTGACTCGGAACGCGTAGACGTTTTGCAAGCCGAGATCGAAGCGGCCGAGGTTTTCGACACGCAACCTGAGGAGGAAGACCTCCAGGCATAGACCAACACCATGCGGAAACCCATCGACGTCAGCCAAATTTTGACAGGACAAGGCGCACAGGGCGTTAACGGGCGCTAATAATGCTGGCGACCCCGATGACTTTACCGGAGCCGGTTCTTGAGTTGAGAGACCTGCTCAACACTTACCTGGAACCGGAAAAGGTCGCCATTATCCTCCGCGCATTCGAGATCGGCGCGAACGCACACGAGGGACAGACACGCAAGACCGGTGAACCCTATATTCTTCACCCGGTCGCCGTTGCACGTATCCTGGCGAATATGCGCATGGACTACGGCAGCGTCGCCGCCGCTATCCTGCACGACACCATCGAAGACACGCCGTTGACACATGCGGAGATCGAGTCGCGGTTTGGCGACGAGATTGCAGACCTGGTAGACGGCGTGACCAAGCTGGACAAAATGAAGTTCCGTACCCGGTACGAAGCGGACGCGGAGAGTTTCCGCAAGCTGATGCTGGCCATGTCGCGCGACCTGAGGGTTATCTTCATCAAGCTCGCCGACCGTCTGCACAATATGCGTACGCTGGGCTCCATGAACAACAAGTCGCGCCGCCGGATCGCCCGCGAAACGCTGGACATCTACGCTCCCATTGCCGACCGCCTGGGCATGAACAGCATCAAGTCGGAACTGCAGGACCTGGGTTTCGCCAACCTGTTTCCCTGGCGCCACCGCACCATCGCCGAACACATCAGGACGGTGACCGGTGACCGCAGCGAGATCATCGCCGATATCCACAAAGCGCTGAAAAGGAAGATGAACGAAGCCGGGATACCCTGTGACATCAAGGGCCGGGAAAAAACCCCGTACAGCATTTATCGGAAAATGCTCGCCAAGGACCTGTCGTTCTCAGAGGTCAACGACGTTTACGGCTTCCGCATCATCACGCACTCGGAACCCCATTGTTACCTGGCGCTGGGTGCGATCCACAGTCTCTATCGTCCTCGGCCGGGTCGCTTCAAGGACCACATCGCATTACCCAAGTCCAACGGTTACCAGTCACTGCACACGGTGCTGCACAGCCCCTTCAACCTGCCGGTGGAAATCCAGATCCGCACCCAGGAGATGGACGTGCTGGCGGAAAAGGGCGCCGCAGCCCACTGGCAGTACAAGAGCGGTGAGACCACCTCGGGCTCCGCCCAGGTACGGGCCCGTGAATGGCTGATGCAGCTGGTTGAAGTACAGCGCCACAGTACGGATTCAATGGAGTTTCTCGACGGGGCAAAATCGGACCTGTTCCCCGACCAGATTTTTGTCTTTACGCCCAAGGGCAAGATCATCGATATGCGCAGCAATGCAACCGCGCTTGATTTTGCCTACGCGATCCATACCGACGTGGGCAACCACGCCGCGAAGATCATGGTCGACAAGGTGGAAGTGCCGCTCTCGACCCGCCTGGATAATGGCCAGACTGTCAAGGTAATTACCGACCCGGCCGCACACCCGATCCCGGAATGGCTCGAGTTTGTCTCAACGGCGCGGGCCCGGACCTCTATCCGTCATTACATCAAGAGTCTCGAGCAGGCGGACACCGTGGCGCTGGGCCTGCGGTTGCTGGATACCGCGTTGAACGCACGTGGTTCAGATATCGATGCCGTGCCCGCCAAGCGCATGAACCAATACCTGAAAGACAATCGTTTTGCACGCCAGGAAGACCTGCTGAAAGAACTGGCGCTCGGCAACCTGCTGGCCAGCGTCGTGGCTGCCAAGCTGGCGCCCGAAGTCAGCACCCGGACACCGGCAGACCAGACCGAAGCCCTGTCGATCGCCGGTTCGGAAGGCAGCGCCGTGACCTTTTCCGCCTGCTGCCGCCCGGTACCCGGCGATGCAATCATGGGCTTTCTGTCGGCCGGCAAGGGCGTCGTGGTGCACCGCGTGAATTGCCGTAACGTACGCGAACTGCGCAAGAGCCCGGACCACTGTATCGACGTCGCCTGGGCGCCAATCCTGCGCGGCATGTTCGAAGTCGGCCTGCACATCCTGGCCAAGAACGTACCCGGGGTGCTGGCCAACATCTCTGCCAGCATCGGCGAGGTGGGCAGTAACATCGAAAGGATCGAACAACCTGAAGCCAACCAGGAAATCGCCACCCTGCTGTTTACCATCAGTGTCAAGGACCGGGATCACATGGCGCGTGTCATGCGACGCCTCAGACGCAACAGCAACGTCTCGCGCGTCAGCCGGATCAAGGCATAGCACGTTTTGGAGCACTTACCATGAGCAAAAAAATCATTCATACCGAACAGGCGCCCAAGGCCATCGGCACCTATTCACAAGCAGTCCGGCAAGGAAACCTGGTTTTTCTTTCCGGCCAGATTCCACTGGTTCCTGAAACCATGGAAATGGTTGAAGGCGGTATCGAGGTGCAAATCCGGCAGGTCTTCGAAAATCTTTCCGCCGTCTGCAAGGCGGCCGGTGGATCGCTCGACGACATCCTCAAGCTGACCATCTACCTGGCCGATATGGGGGATTTCCCGCAGGTCAATGCCATCATGGAACAATATTTCAACTCGCCTTTTCCGGCGCGCGCCGCCATTGGTGTCGCCGCCCTGCCCAAGGATGCGCGGGTCGAAATGGACGCCGTTATGGCCGGGCGATGAGTCACCCCTGAAGCACTGGAATCATATACTGTATCACCCATGCAGCCCCTGGCAATAACGGACCTGCAGGGTGTTGGTCCCAAGCTCGCTGAAAAACTCGGCGCACTCGGCATCTGCCAGGTCACGGATTTGTTGTTCCATTTACCAATCCGCTACGAGGACCGTACCCGCATACACCCGATCGGCGGCATCAGTCCCGGCCAGCGGGTGCTGCTGGAGGGCCGGATCGAGCACAGCGCAATCGTTCGCGCACGCCGCCCCATGCTGGTGGTGGTGCTGTTCGACGGCACTGGCCGCGTGACTCTGCGGTTTTTCCATTTCCGCTATTACCAGCAACAACAGCTGGCCAAGGGTACGCGTCTGCGATGTTTCGGCGAAGTCCGGGCCGGTTTCAAGGGTCTCGAAATCATCCACCCGTCCTACAAGCGTCTGGCCGGCGACAGACCCGAGCCACTCGCAGATCGCCTGACGCCGGTGTACCCGAGCACCGAAGGCCTGGGGCCTAAACAATGGCTTAAAATGACCGACCAGGCACTGGCCTTGCTGCAGCGCGGCGCGCTGGAACTGGAAGAACTTTTACCCCGCAAGCTGTTGGAGCAACTGCGGCTGAAGCCGCTGGCCGAGACATTGCAATTTATTCACCGCCCGCCGGCGGATGCGGACGTGACTGCGCTGGTCATGCGTGCCCACCCGTCACAGAAACGTTTGGCGCTGGAAGAATTGCTGGCCCACAACCTTGGCATGCAAAAGCTGCGCCGCCTGCAGCGCGCGTTGTCGGCGCCGGTGATGCCGCCCTGTGCTGCAGCAGAAGCTGCCTTTCTCGATAGCCTTCCATTTGCGTTGACCGGGGCCCAGCAACGGGTCGCGCAGGAAATCCACAAGGACCTTGAAAGCGACAAGCCGATGTTACGGCTGGTGCACGGCGATGTCGGCTCCGGCAAGACCGTGATGGCGGCCATGGCTGCCTTGCGGGCCACGGACAACGGCTACCAGACCGCGATCACGGCACCCACGGAATTGCTCGCAGAGCAGCATTTACAGACATTCAGTGATTGGCTTGTGCCGCTGGGAATCGAGCCGGTCTGGCTCAGTGGCAAGGTGACAGGCAAGAAGCGCAGCGAGGCGCTGCAGCGTATCAGTGACGGCGCACCTATCGTCATCGGTACACACGCATTGATGCAAAAAGGCGTCGAGTTCCAGCGCCTGGGTCTGGTCATCGTCGACGAGCAACACCGTTTTGGTGTCGACCAACGCATGGACCTGCTGGAAAAGGGGAAAACTGGTGACCGCCAGGCGCACCAGCTGATCATGACGGCCACGCCCATTCCGCGCACGCTGGCCATGACCGCATACGCCGGCATGGATGTCTCCGTGATCGACGAGCTGCCACCGGGCCGGCAGCCGGTGCAGACCGTGGTGATCTCCAACCAGCGCCGCGGGGAGGTCACCGCCCGGGTCGCGAAGGCCTGCGCAGACGGTCAACAGGCCTACTGGGTGTGCACCTTGGTCGAAGAATCCGACCTGATCGCCGCCCAGGCGGCTGAAGAGGTGGCCGGCCAGCTGCACAATGAACTGCACGGACTCACTATCGGCCTGATCCACGGGCGGCTAAAAACGGCTGAGAAGCAGCGCATCATGGATAAGTTCAAGACCGGCGCCATCCACCTGCTGGTCGCCACCACGGTGATCGAGGTCGGCGTCGATGTACCCAACGCCACCCTGATGATCATCGAGAACGCCGAGCGCCTGGGCCTGGCACAACTTCACCAGCTGCGTGGCCGGGTCGGGCGCGGGAGCGGTAAATCCTCCTGCGTTTTGATGTACAACCCACCGCTGGGTGACCTCGCCCGGCAACGCATGGAAATCATGCGGCAGACCAGCGACGGCTTCCTGATCGCCGAAAAAGACCTGGAATTACGTGGACCCGGCGAGGTCCTCGGCACCCGGCAGACGGGCATGCTGGCCTTCCGCGTGGCGGACCTGGCGCGGGACGCGGATCTCTTGAAACGGATTCCGGCCGCAGCCGACGCATTGATGCAACAAGACCCTGATCAAGCCGACAAGCTGATTCGCCGCTGGTTGGGTGATACGACGCGTTTTGCAGGGGTCTGATACGACCTGGCTTAGAGGCCTGCAACCTCCATGGATTCGACACGTGACCGTGCCTGGACGATATCCCGCTCCATCTGCTCCTTCAGGGCTACGAATTGCGGTTCCTGGCGCAGCGGGTCCAGGCGTGTGTCGAGCTCCAGCAGCCAAACCTGGCGAAAACCCCGCTCGTAAGCAACCTGCAGTTTCTCGAGCGCGGGCTGTATGTTGCCCCTCAGTGCATATATGCTGGATTCCGTGTAATTGATATTTGCATCATCCATGCCGTTGATTCGCGCACGGCGGACGGCGCGCTCGGCGCTGGATAGCCTCTGCTCTGCCAGCTCGGCGTTGCCCGCAGCCGCCTGTAGTGCGGACGATATCGTCATGAACATGATCTGCGAGTCGCTCAGGGTCTGGTCAGCTTCTTCGGAGACGGCCTGCTCGATCAGTTCCCGGGCAGAATCAATGTCACCGGCCACCAGCCTGATCAGGCCTTTTTGAAAATAATAGAACTGCTGGAGTTGTTCGGGCAGCTCATTGACGGCGCTACCAAACTGGTCGGCTAACAGGCTTTCAGCTTTCTCCAACCGGCGCTGTTTCAGCAACAGGAAGAAATAGCTGTTCTGCAAACCGAAATTATCCCCGGCGATCTCCAGTCCGTCCAGTAACAGGCGCTCCGCCTCGTCATCCACGCCGACGCTCAACCAGGCGCCTGCCAGGACCTCGATCACCGCGGGGCTATCCGGCTCCAGGGCGTAGGAGCGGTTTGCGTAGCGCCATCCTTCGACCAGCTCGCCGGCGCCGATCGCGTAACCGGCCAAAAGACGCAGCAGGGTCACCGAATCAGGGCGCATGGCAACCAGGTCCTGCAGCAACTCCTTGCCGGCCGCGTAGTCGCCCTGGCTGATCAGGTTCTTGGCATAGTTGACCGCCAGCAGTTCATTCAGCGGGTCGAGCGCCATGGCGTGTTGCAGCACCTGGCGCTGTTCTGGCAGGCGCCCCTCATCACCCAGCAGACCACCCAGCCAAAGGTAGGCCGGGATATAGTCATCATTCAGGCTGACCGCCTGGCGTAAGGCCGACTCACCTGCGTCTACCTGGCCGATCTGCCAGCGCGCCAGGCCGAGCGCGGCAAAGCCTTCGGCGGACTCCGGATCGATAGCCAACGCCTTTTCGATCATCGGCATGGCGCGCTCGGTCGCCTCCAAGCTGGTCAGGTTGCCGTAAAGGGACAGTAACAACCAGGAGTCCGCCATGGCCGCGTAAGCGGGTGCAAACATTGGGTCGTACTCCAACGCCCTTGCAAACAGCGTGATGGCCTTTTGCAGCTCATCCGGCGACCGGCGCCACCAATGCAAACGTCCGGTCCGGTAGGCCTCGAAGGCCGCCAGATCATGGGTTCTCGATGCCGTCGCCTGTTCCAGGCCTGAAAAAGAACCGACCAGGGCAGTTGCAATCGCACTGGCAATTTCATCCTGGATGGCAAACACATCATCCAGCTTGCGGTCATAGGATTCCGACCAGATGTGATAACCATCCTCGACATTGATCAGCTGTGCGGTCATGCGGATGCGGTTACCGGCTTTTCTTATGCTGCCTTCGAGCACCGTTGACACGTTAAGCAGGCGGCCAATTTCGCGGATATCCGTGTTCGGCTCGCGGAATGCAAATGACGAGGTGCGGGCCGCGACGTGCAGGCCCTCGACCTTGGCCAGCACATTGAGGATTTCCTCGGCGATACCATCGGAAAAATAGCCCTGGCTGCTGTCTTCCGACAGGTCAGCGAAGGGTAAGACCGCGATGGAGTTTTCCGGTGCAACAAAAGCACGCTGCTCGGTTATTGTCGTGGCCCCAACAGCGTCCGTGGTGATGAAGACACCGGAATAGTAACTGTAAAAACCCCAACCGAGGCCTACCATGCCGAGCATCATCATGCTGAATAACAAGCCGCTTTGCACAGTGGTCATGGCACCCGCGGTGCGGGTCTTCTTGATGCCCTCGGGTGTGATCTCCAGTTGCCAGGCCAGGATGAAAACCAGCGGGAAACCCAGTATCAGCACCAGCACCACCAGCGTCGGCAGCCAGTCCGGCAAACGCAACGGCTCGACCGCCGCATCCATCAGTTGTAGCACGACGAACACGCCCACCGCGTAGGCGCCGACCGTGCGCAGGACTTTACGCCGGTTGAGTTCGGTCAATACTGCTGACAGAAATGAATGATCCTTTGCCATGTTCCCTAATTCTTGTTCATTGTCTCAATCAGCGCCACGTTTCAAATGGATCAGGCCGGAAATATCATGGTCCCCGTGGCCTTTTTCCACCAGCGCGCTGTAATCCCTGATGGCCGCTTCTACCGTCGGTACATGGATATCCAAATCCTGTGCCAAAGAGCGGCAAATCAACAGGTCCTTGAGCAGCAGGGACAACTTGAAACCGACATCGAACTGGTTTTCCAGCATGCTCGCACCACGATGATCGAGGAACCAGCTGCCCGCCGCGCCCGCGCTGACTACTGATAATAGACGCTGCGAAGGCAAATTTAGTTTCTCGGCCAGCGCCAGCGCCTCGCAGGTCGCTTCCGCGATCCCGGCAACTATCACCTGGTTGACCGCCTTGGTCGCCTGGCCCGAACCCACCGGTCCCATGTGCGTGACGCTCGCGGAAAATGTCTCGAGCACTGGCATAATCCGCGAAATATTGGCGGATTCCCCTCCCGCCATGACCGACAGGCACCCCTTTTTGGCGCCTTCCACACCACCGGATACGGGTGCGTCGACAAAACCCGCACCGGTCGGCTCCAGGCTCGCGGCAACCTGCCGCGCCGTGGCCGGGGCAACAGTGGAAAGATCACATACGACGCAAGCGGGTTTGATTGCCGGTAAAAGCTGTTCAATGACGTCCTTCAGGTCCGCATCTGCCGACACGCAGACCAGGATGACGTTACATCCGGCCGCCAGTTGTGCCGGTGTCTCCGCAGCAGTGACGCCGTTGCGCGTGGCAAATTGCGTGGACTTTTCCGGAGTACGGTTCCAGACCATGCTCAAATATCCCGCGTTCGCGAGGTGTTGTGCCATCGGCTCACCCATCGCACCCAGGCCGATCACACCTGCCCTGATCTTATCGTTCACAACTTTTCACCCGTCACTCGTCTAAAGGGCATCGTCACCCTCCTCGCCGGTCCTGATGCGAATCGCGGAATCCAGCGGTTGCACAAAAATCTTGCCGTCGCCGATACGTCCAGACGCCGCAGCGTCGGCAATCGCCTCGACGACAGCTTCCACGCGTTCATCGGGTACTGCGATCTCCAGCCGCAGCTTGGGCAGAAAGTCCACTACGTATTCCGCGCCACGGTATAGTTCGGTGTGGCCTTTCTGGCGCCCGAAACCCCGCACCTCGGTCACTGTCATGCCCTGTACGCCGGCCTCGGCCAGCGCGTCACGCACGTCATCGAGTTTGAAAGGCTTGATGATTGCAATAATCATTTTCATGCTGAAAATCCCCGCTTGCTTTGCTCGGTACCCGTAACCATTGATTATATGCCGCAAGCACTACCCGTTATCAATCCAATTATGTTTTGCCTGTGACCACCGTAGCAGTCGCTTGTTTGAGTAACCGGGTGTACAAACGGATGAAACGAGAGAATTATAAGACCTGTTAACACCCGCACGGCCACTTCAGGCCGATTGCCTACACGATACCGGGAAGACAGCCACAGTGCGAACACCGCCGGGTGCGACAGAATCACACCATGGGAGCGCTACGCCATCACCGATGTTTGTCAAGGGGCTGAGCCTTGGGTCTGTCACTGGTCCACAGTCGCGGTTGCACGGGTGTGGAAGCGCCGTCAATAACCGTGGAGGTCCACCTGTCGGGTGGTTTGCCATCAATGCACATGGTCGGATTGCCGGAAACCGCGGTACGCGAGTCGAAAGACCGCGTACGGTCCGCGATGATCAACTCCGGTTTCAAGTGGCCACAAAGCCGCATCACCGTTTCACTGGCGCCTGCTGAACTGCCCAAGGAAGGCGGTGGCCTGGACCTGCCGATCGCACTGGGTATCCTCGCGGCTTCAAAACAGGTGCCAGCGGTAACGTTGGAAAATTGTGAGTTTCTCGGCGAATTGTCACTCAATGGCGAACTGCGTTCGGTACGCGGCGTGCTGCCCGCTGCCATCCGGTCACGCGAGCGGGGCCGCACACTGATCATCCCGCAGGATAATGCGGCCGAAGCCGGCCTGGTCAGAGACGGGGACACTTACCAAGGCAATTCGCTGCTGGCGATCGCCGGCTGGTTGTGTGGCCGGCAGGAACTCGACCGGTGCCAGACCATGCCCGACAGGCAGATCGCAATCCATCCTGACCTGGCCGATGTCATTGGCCTGCCAGGGCCGAAACGGGCGCTTGAAATCGCTGCGGCCGGCAATCATCACCTGTTACTCGCCGGCCCGCCCGGTACCGGCAAAACCCTGCTCGCCTCCAGGCTGCCGGGAATCCTGCCACCGATGAGCGAACAGGAGGCCCTGGAGTCCGCCGCGGTGACCTCTGTCAGCCGGGCGGGCTTTGACCTGGCTCACTGGGGCATACGGCCATTCAGGTCACCGCACCACTCCTGCACCGCCGCGGCCCTGGCTGGTGGCGGTTCACGCCCAAAACCCGGGGAAATTTCGTTGGCACATAACGGTGTGCTGTTTCTGGATGAATTGCCCGAGTTCGGCCGTCACACGCTGGAAATCCTGCGCGAGCCGCTGGAGTCCGGGCGTATCGTTATATCCAGGGCCGTCATGCAATCCACCTTTCCGGCGCGTTTCCAGTTGGTGGCCGCCATGAACCCCTGTCCCTGCGGCCTCTCAGGTGACGACAGCGGCCGGTGCTGCTGCAGCGCAGAGCAGATCCAGCGCTACCGTAACCGGGTTTCCGGCCCCTTGCTCGACCGTATCGATATTCAAGTGGAAGTGTTGCGCCCAAAAACCTCCATCCTGACCGCCTCGCACGACGGCACCGAGGTATCTGCGGATGTCCGCCAACGCGTGGTCGAAGCCAGAACCGTGCAGTACGAGCGTGCCGGCAAGGCCAATGCCCTGCTGGATAATGACGAACTGTCGCGTTTCTGTACAATCGACGGCGCAACCCTGCAACTTCTGGAAGACGCGGCCAAACAACTCTACCTTTCGCCGCGCGCCTGCCACCGGATTCTTAAAGTGGCGCGTACCATTGCCGACCTGGATCACGTCCCGGACATCACCGCCGGCCACCTGGCAGAGGCCATCGCTTTGCGCAAAGTCAGTACTTCAATCCTGGGTGGCTAATCCTAAAAAACCCATTCCCGACTGTCGATGGATTGCGCTCGGCAGAAAGAATGATAAGCTGTGCTTCCTGGCACTACCCTGGATCACGGAACAAGAGTTGGCGACAAGCAAACCACAATTGCTGAAAACCCTGATAGTGGATGACGAATCTCTGGCGCGACGCGGCCTGACCCACCGCCTTAAAGCCATCGCAGATGTCGAGGTCGTGGGTGAAGCCCGCAATGGCCGTGAAGCCCTCAATCTGATCGCCGAGAAAAAGCCCGACCTGGTGTTCCTGGATATACAGATGCCGGGCCTCAGCGGTTTCGAAGTGGTGCAGCAACTCGATGTCGAGACCATGCCGCTGATCCTGTTCCTGACCGCCTACGATGAATACGCAGTACGCGCTTTCGAGGTCAACGCACTGGATTACATCCTCAAGCCCATCGACGAAGAACGCCTTAACCAGGTGCTCGAAAAAGCCCGTGAAAATCTCAGCCAGAAACGCGCCCTGGAGCAGAAGCGGTTGTTACTGGAACTGGTCAGCAGCATCAGCGGCGAGAACATCAGCAGTTTCGAGGAACTGGGCAAAAAGGAGGTGCAGGAACTGGTGCACAAGGAACCGGCGCGCCTGGCCATCCGCGACGGTGGTAAAACGACCTGGGTCAACCAGCACGATATCGAGTGGATCGACGCGGCCGGAGATTACATGTGCATACAGGCGCAGGGTGTCACCTACATCATGCGCAAGACCATGAAGGACCTGGAAAAGGAACTCGACGGCAATATCCTGCAACGCATTCACCGCTCGACCATCGTCAATGTCCACCAGGTCAGGGAAATGGAGTCACATATCAATGGTGAATATTTCCTCACGCTGGCGTCAGGCCACAGGGTCAAGTTATCCAGGACCTACAAAGACAAGTTGAAGCTTTTCAGGTAGGAATCGAAGCGAGACAGCGCTGCCACTGACGCGCTACGGCCAAGCCAAATTCGTTTCACCGGCGTACTACAACCATTCACCGCAAACCGTGACTATGGGCACAACCCAAAACACGGCTGTGCAGTCAGAATGCCCACGACGATGACGTCCGCTTGAAATTTCCTGTAACGCATTGGCAACCTGGTGCGTCAAAGGTATTGAAGCAAACAGTATTGAATTGTCGAACAAGTAAGACCGGGACATTTTCTCCCTGATCATCGTCTGACCGACGCGCCCGGTTTTACTTCCGCCGCCCCACGCTGTTAGCCCTCTTTCGGCGCGGGGCGGTTTTTATTTGCCTGGTCCTTTATCCAAGACTTGATTTTCCAATATCGCCCACCCTGCATCAGGAAACACCGTCACGTGATTGCAACCAGTTCTCAAGGATGATCTGGGCTGCCATGGCGTCCTTCATGGCCGCATCTTTCCTGCGCATGCCACCCTGCGCCCGTGCTGCTGAAAACCGTTCGTCCGCACCGATCGAAGTCAGGCGCTCGTCTTCATACAGTACCGGGATCGCATACCGGTCAGCCAGGGAGGCGCCGAAGCCGCGTGCGTCCTTCGACATGTCTGTTTCACTACCGTCTGCCGCCAGCGGCAAGCCCACGATCAAGGCCACCGGCTTCCATTCCCCGACAATGTTGGTGATGGTCTGCCAGTCCGGCCGGCTTGAAACAGAAACCACCGCCAGCGCATTGGCCGAACCCGTAAATGTCTGTCCAACGGCCACGCCAATACGCCGGTGACCAAAATCGAATGCCAGCAAGGTACCTGTCAGCTGGCCGCTTTCATCAGGCATACCCGCCGACCCCGTGCAGGTCGCCGATGTTGATGCCGAGCTTACCCACGGCCTGTTCCCAGCGGCTATCGAGCGCGGTATCGAACACGATGCCCGTATCCACAGGCACCGACAGCCAGGCGTTTTGACGCATCTCCGATTCCAGTTGTCCATCTCCCCAGCCCGCGTAACCCAGCGCCACAAGGAATTGTTCCGGGCCCTTCCCGGTGGCAATCGCCGTGATGATATCCCGCGAAGTCGTAACCATGATGTCTTCATTGATCATGACGCTGGAGTTAAACCCGTCCATAGGCGTGTGCAATACAAAACCGTGATCGCGGCTCACCGGCCCGCCCTCCAACACGGCGATGGAGGATACCTGTTCATTCTCACAAGGTATTTTCAACTGGAACAACAATTCACCGAGGGTGAAGTCAGACCGGCGGTTGATGGTGATCCCGATTGCGCCTTCCTCGTTGTGTTGGCACAACAGCGTCACGCTGCGCGAAAAATTCGGATCCGCCATGGCGGGCATGGCGATCAGCAGCTGTTCCTGCAGGTAACCGCTGACCACGTCTTGGGGTGTTTCGCTCATACCTTGCATATTAATCCCTCGGGCGGTCTTTTCAAGCCAAGTCGGGGTCATGATCTTCATGCAGTATGCGGGCCTGTTAATTGAGGCCCCTGAAATCACGTGAGAACCGCCAGGTGCGAGTGATGTGCAAAACATCCACGTCATCGCTGATGTTCTGCGGCAGCGGTGAATAAGGCCCGGCCAGGCGCACGATCCTGATCGCAGCCTGGTCCAGCTGGGTTTTTCCCGAACTCTTGCTGATATCGATGCTCTCAACGCTTCCGTCCTGGCGAATGGCCACCGTCATAATCAGCTCACCGACCAATTTCTGCCGCCGGATTTCCTCGGGGTAATTGAGGTTCCCGACCCGCTCGACCTTGGCGACCCAGGCCTGCATATAGGCCGCATACTCGTATTGGTGCGTATTGGCCGAAATCCATTTGCGCCGCGGCAGTTTGGATTTTGCCGTCTGCCTGCGCTCAACCCCGGGCTGCAGCCTGGCCATTCTCATGCTGTCCTGCATCAGCAACGCCGCACTCGGCTGAGGCTGCTCCGCCTGCTCGATACGGGTAATTTGCTGCGAAAATTCGGAATCGTCATCCTCAATGAGCAGTTGCTCGCGGGCTGCATCGGCAACGCTGGAAAACTGCTCGACCTGGTCCACTGGATCCATGCCGTCGGCGCGCCCGGGCGAAGTCCCGGCGTGTTCCTGCGACGGCTCGACGGCCTCCAGCGATTCCCCGCCGCCCTTCTGCGACGCCTGGGCGAGAAAGTCGGCCTGTTCGGGCTTGGTCTCCGATTGCCAGTTGACCAGCACCACGTCAAGGGTGTCCAGCGGGTGAGTGAGTGGTTTGAAGTCGAGTATGAAACCAACCCCCAGCAAGACTGTAGCGTGCAAACCAAGCGCCATCACAATACTTACAGCAAACCGGTCATTGCTGGTGTGGATGGTGTACATCGTTACGGGAGTCTCTCCTCGGCCGCATCAAATAACTGCCCGGCGATGTTCAGGCTGTATTCCGCATCCAGCTCGCGGATACAGGTTGGGCTGGTGACGTTGACCTCGGTCAGCCAGTCACCGATGACATCCAGTCCCGCGAACAGGATGCCCCTTTGTTTTAGTTCCGGCGCGACCTGCGAACAGATCCAGCGGTCCCTTTCGCTCAGCGGCATGCCCTTGCTGCTACCTCCCTTGGCCAGGTTGCCGCGAAAATCGCCTTGCCCGGGGAAACGGGCCAGAGCGAACGGGACCGGCTCACCGTCTACGATCAGGATTCGCTTGTCACCACTGGAAATTTCATCGATATAGCGTTGCGCCATAACCGCACGGGTATCGTGGCGGGTGATGGTTTCGAGGATGACATTCAGGTTCGGGTCCTTGTCGCTGACCTGGAAAATGGATTCACCGCCCATGCCGTCCAGCGGCTTCACCACGCAGCGGCCGTGTGTCCTGACGAAATCGCGGATTAACCCGGACTGGCTGCCCACGATCATCGGCACGCAACACTGGGGGAAGTTGCTGATAAAGAACTTCTCGTTGGCATCACGCAGGCTCTGTGGCCTGTTGATAACCAGGGCGCCCGCCTTCTCGGCCAGTTCCAGCATATAAGTCGCGTAGATATAGTCCATGTCGAACGGCGGATCCTTACGCATCAGCACGATATCCAGTGCGTCCACTGCCGTTATGTCTGCAGTCTCCAGGCTAAACCAGTCGTGGGGGTCGTCACGCACTTCCAGCAACTGCATCGAAGCCATCAAGTGGCCGTCGGCAACAAACAGCCTGCCCGCTTCCATGTAGTGCAAGGTGTGCCCGCGCCGCTGCGCTTCCAACAGCATGGCGAAGGTGGAGTCCTTGTAAGTTTTGATCCCGGCAATCGGATCCATGATTACACCGGTTTTTAATCCTTGCGGCATTGCAGTGTCCATTTCATGTGGTTTAATCCATTTCCGCTATCATTCTATTATCAGGTGCCGCGGTGTCCGAATCCAGTTACCTTGCTCTGGGCAATACTTCGAGCAGGACGCTTCGGGTGCATTGAAACCCGTACCAGTTATTTAGAAACGTGGTGGAAACCTCTCTTTTCTAAGGGTAAACTAAAAGTACGGCATCAAATCGGGCATCGGCTATTGCCCTACCGCCGGGCGCTGAGCAGCGAAGGGAATCATTGCACAAGTCGCAAAACCAGGGAAGAAAATATGAGCCAGGAACAATTGAATACGGACGCGGGTGCTGGCGAAAGCCCCGCTGAGAACAAGAAGCTACGGGTCTTGGTGGTCGATGACAGTGCTACCATCCGGCGTTCTGCCGAAACCATGTTGTCCAGTGAAGGCTGCGAAGTCATCACTGCTGAAAATGGTTTCGAGGCCCTCTCCAAAATTACCCGCCACCGGCCCAACCTGATATTTGTCGACATCATGATGCCGCGCCTGGATGGCTACCAAACCTGCGCAATCATCAAGAACAATGTCGAATTTCGGGACACGCCAGTCGTTATGCTGACCAGTAAAGACGGTCTGTTCGACATGGCACGCGGCCGCGTGGTCGGTTCAGACCAGTACCTGACCAAGCCCTTTACACGTGAAGAATTGTTGAGTGCGGTCAAACAGCACGCAGCAAGCTGATAAGTGCATCTATCGGTGCCGCCTTTAACAACGACTGACAATTCACGGGGTTCATGCTCATGACCGGCATCAATACATCGTTTGCCAAGCTGCAGGATTACGAGCAACGCAGTCGTGACTTCGAACCGGGCCAGGCCACCGGGCATCTGCACGGTGGCGAATGGGTGGGTGTCATTTTTCGGATCGGCAAGGAACGCCTGGCCTGCAACGTCGCGCAGGTACATGAATTCCTGCCTATTCCCGCTTTTACACCGGTGCCCGGCACCAAGCCATGGATACTCGGCCTGGCCAATGTGCACGGTGACCTGCTGACCGTCATCGACCTGGCCTGGTTTCTGCACGGCAAACGCTCAAAAGTCTCCATGCGGACCCGCTTGCTGGCCGCCAGCCTGCGTGGCCGGCCGGTTGGCCTGCTGGTGGACGAAGTGTTTGGCCAGCGCCACTTTGTCACCGGGGAAAGCGCCCGCGCGCGCCTGCCAAAAAATTCACCATTTAAAAGTTTCGTGCACAAGCAATACCGCTCCGGTAAGGATGTGTGGCGGGAGTTCGACATGGACACCTTGTTTTCCACACCTGAATTTCTGAATGGCGCAGCCGCATGAGCACACGGGGTAACAGGATGCAAAACATACAGCCCAAAGTAAAAAACCAGCGCTCCTGGGGCGTTTTCCTGGCGACCGGCCTGTTGATCATTTCCCTGGTATTTGTCGCCATCACGTTTTATTCCCTGACGCAGAACACACGTTACGAGCAGGAATGGATCTCGTTGACCACCGATGTCCAGGTCACGTCCCAGCAACTGGCAAAGTCGGCCGGCGAGGCGGCCGCAGGCAATCTCGATGCCTTTCTGGAACTGGGTAATTCCAGCGGGAAAATCACTTCAGCGATGAGTAAGCTGCGCTCCGGTTCCGTTGCGACCGGCCTGCCGCCTACACCACTGGTCATCGATGTCCCGATGCGACAGTTGAACCTGACCTGGGACCGTATGAGCACCAATGCTGGCAGCATTTTGGAGCGCGAAAACCTGGTGCTGGAACTGGCCTCGGCGCGTAACACCGTGCAGGAGAACATACCGGACATCCAGCAAAACACGGACGCCAGTATCCGCGCCCTGACCCAAAGTGGCGCACCGACCAACCAGGTCGTGTCCGCCAACCGCCAACTGGTGTTGGCGGAACGCATATTGCGTCACGTATCCGAAATACTGCAGGGCGGCAGCAAAGCGGTTGGCGCTGCCGATAACCTCAGCCGGGAACGTGACCAGTTCGACCAGGTGCTCAACGCCCTGCTGCGTGGCAATACCAAGCTTGGTATCACCCAGGTACGCAATTCCCAGGCGCTGCAGTCTCTAGGTAAGGTCCAGGCCCTGTTTGAGACCATCAAGCCGCAGATCAATGCCATCCTCGACTCTTCCAGTGACCTGTTTGAGGTACGCGGTGCCGCTGACGAGATCTTTCTCGACAGCCGGGACGTATTCATTGAAGCGGCCAATCTGAAAAAAGCCATTGCAGAAATACCAGAGACACGTTTGTGGCCATCGCAAATCACCGCGATCGTCGGATTGATCGGCATGGTCTTCATGGTCTGCATACTGGTCTATTCATTCATGTCGGCAGAACGCCGCCGCGGCAAGGTCGCGGCCCGGATCAACAAGAAGAACCAGCAAGCTATCCTCAAGTTGCTGGATGAGATGAGTTCATTGGCCGACGGCGACCTGACGGTCCAGGCCTCGGTCACCGAGGACATCACCGGTGCCATCGCGGACTCGATCAACTACGCGATCGAACAGCTGCGGGAACTGGTCAAGGGTATCAAGTACACCTCCCAGGAGGTGGCCGGCTCGGCCATGGACACGCGCGCCTCGACATCAGATCTGGCCAAAGCGGCGACCGAGCAGGCCGAACAGATTGGTGCAGCGACCGAGTCCGTTGAGAAAATGGCCCATTCATTCGACACCATGGCCACGCGCTCAAGCGAATCCAGTCACGCGGCGGGCAATTCGGTGGAAATTGCCCATACCGGTGGTGAGAAAGTTCGTGAAACCATCAGCGGCATGGACACCATCCGTGAGCAGATCCAGCAGACTTCCAAGCGTATCAAGCGCCTCGGTGAATCCACCCAGGAGATCGGTGACATTGTCGGGTTAATCAACGGCATCGCGGAACAGACCAACGTGCTGGCGCTCAATGCCGCCATCCAGGCCGCCTCCGCAGGCGGCGCCGGTAAGGGCTTTGCCGTGGTGGCGGACGAAGTCCAGCAACTGGCGGAAAGCGCCACCAACGCAACGCGCAGGATCAGTACACTGGTCCAGACCATCCAGGCCGACACCGCCGAGGCAGTGGAATCCATGGAATCGACCACCACCGAGGTCGTCACTGGCGCGCGCCTGGCAGAAGACGCCGGTACCGCGCTCGAACAGATCGAAACGGTGTCCAAGGAATTGGCGACGATGATTGCCGGTATTTCGGAAGAGGCCCAGTCCCAATCGGCCACCGCCACCAAGATCTCAAAACTGATGAAGAGCGTGCAGGAAGTTTCTGTAAAGGCATCACAAAGCAGTACCCGGGTGGCCGATTCCGTCGAGGAACTGGCTGAACTGGTGATGCAACTGAGTGATTCCGTCACCGATTTCAAGTTGCCGGAAGACGACTGAATGACCGCGACACACGCCAGACCGGGCACCATGCATATGCGGCAGGAGCGCTGTTGACATGATGCTGCTCGACGCCTCGAACGTCAGCACTACCCTGACCTGGGTGCGACCGGACCTGGACAAGCACCTGACCCAGATCCGCACCCAGATCGAACATATCGCCAGTAGCACCTATATCGGGGACGCTGTCGACAACACGGCCGAACACCTGACCCAGCTCAAGTTCACGTTCGAAGCGCTGGTGCTGCAAGGCGCCACGTTGGTGGTCGAAGAAATGATTACCGTGTGTGACGAACTGCGGCGGCATAATATCCGCGACCGCCAGAAGGCTTACAGCGCATTGATGGACGCCGTCGTAGTGGTGCCGTCCTACCTGGACCGCCTGCAGGCCGGCCACCACGACTTGCCCGTCCTTTTGTTGCCCGTCATCAATGAGTTACGCGAGGCTTACAACGCCAATATCGTTTCGGAGGCCACGCTGTTCGCCCCCGAGCTGGACGTGGCCTTGCCCGAATTGGAGCCGGACGAGGAACACGGTCCGGCGTTTGATGAACCGTTCCAGGAATTTGCGTTGCGTATGCGGCGCCAGTGGGAAAACGCCCTGCTACGCTGGTTGCAACACCAGCAAGATGCGGAACGCCTGTCGCCCCTGCATTCGGTATGTGAAACCCTGCAACGCAGGGTGGAACGGCTCGACTTGAAACGGCTATGGTGGATCGCTGGTGAGGTTATCGGTGGACTACTGGACAAGGTCACCGAGAACGACATCCACCTGCGGCGCCTGTTCGCCAGGCTACACCTGATCATCAAGACACTGGCCGAAGGCGGCGAGGATGCGGTCGAGGAACATTCGGCCAACGCCGTGTCGCAAGCCCTGCTGTTCCATATCGCGCAGGCCAAGTCGGGCAGTGCCAGTGTCGACAAGCTCAAGGAACGCTTCCAGTTACAGGAATTGGTACCGGACCGCGACGTGCTGGTGCGCGCCCGCGGCGCAGTGACCGGCCGTAATCGTGAACTGTACCTGTCACTCGGTTCCGCCGTGCGCGATGAATTATCCCTGGTCAAGGACGCCCTGGACCTCGAGCTCAGGACCGGCACGATCGAAACCGGCAGGCGTGAACAAAGCCACGAAGCCCTGCTGAGACTGCAAGACACCCTGAAAATGATGGGTCTGGCCGACTCCGCCCGTTCCATAGAAAAACTGATGCCGGCCTTCGACGCCAGCGAAGACCCCGAACAGGATCCTGACCAACGTTCCCGCGAATCTTTGCTGATGGAACTGGCGGAACAACTGATCCAGGTGGAATCCGTCCTCGAGGAACAGATTTCCACCCTCGGTGAACCCTTGCCCGAGGACCAGTCACCAATATTCACTGGTCTGCCGGGTCACGAACTGCGCCGCATCAGGTCACACCTGCTCGATGAAACCGTTGTCAGCCTGCACCAGGTACAGGATGCCGTGCGCCAGTATTTTGAGGGCGACCTGGATGCGGATTACACCACGGCGATGGAGCATATCGCCGGTGCGCTGGAGCTGATCGGCGAAGCGGACACCGCCAGCCAGGCCATCAAGCTGCGTAACGCGCTGGCCAACTTGCTGCGTGTCTCCAGGTCCGAGGCGACCATCGACCCCGGCAAGCTGGAAGCCGTAACAGACGCAGTCGCGGCGCTCGAACTTTACCTGGCCGGTTGCCGTGACCAGCAACGCAACCGCGAGCGCTTCCTCGGAATTCTCAAGGAACGCCTCGAACGCTTACCTGTCGGTGAAATGGAAGTGGTCGAGGCAGTCCAGGCCCCGGCTGAAGAAATGACCGGGACAAGCGCGGCCGGCACCACTTCTGAACTCGATCCCGAGTTGACAGCGGTATTCCTGGAAGAGTACGAAGCCGTCACCGGTATGTTGAAAGAACAATTGCCTCGCTGGCAACAAGACCGGGAGAACCTTGGCCTGCTCACCGAGATCCGCCGCGGCTACCATACACTCAAGGGCAGTGGCCGCATGGTGGGTGCGGTTGAGCTGGGCGACTACGCCTGGCATGTCGAGGCGCTGCTCAACGGAGTGCTGGAGACCCGCGTCAAGGCCATTGATGACGTTGCCATCGTGCTGAAGCTGTCACAGGCCGTGTTGCCGGCGCTGCGCCAACGTCTGTTGCAGGAGCCCACCGAGCTGGATGCCGGGGGCCTGGCTGCCATCGAACAGAACATAGACCAATTGGCCCATGAAAACGCCATCGACTGGGCGCCGTTGCTCGAGACCCTGCCCCCGTTCCTCGCCGCACTACTGCCGGGCGGTGAGACGCTCCAGGTCGAGGCGGATGACGAACCCGACCTGAATGAACTGGTGCGCACGGAGCTGAGGACATATCTTGGATTACTCAAGGGTCTGGTCGAGCAGATATCGATGGATCGATCCCATTCCATCAGCGATGACCAAATTCACGCTGCCCACAGCGTGGCTGGAACGGTTGGACTGAACCCGTTGGGCCGGGAACCTGAAATCGCCAAGGCCCTGAGTGATTTTCTCGACATCCAACGCGACAGCGGTATGCCCTTCCACGATATGGCCATGTGGGCGGTCGCAGCCGGAGTTGCGCAACTGGAATCCTGCCTGGCCATCCACGAGGGTGATAGTGATGCCGAACTGGCGGACGACGCGGACCAGCAAATCGAACAACTGCGGGCACTCACCACCGAGTACAAGGCGGCTGCCAGGCAACGTACTTACGAGCCGACCGAGACTGAAGAAGCGGTAACGGCTGACGAACCCATCGAGGAAGCCACCGAATACGAAGAAGAAACCGAGCACGCTGAAGACAAACCTGAAGCCGAGCCGATCGACACGGACATCGTGGATATTTTCCTCGAGGAAGCCACGCTTATTCTCGAGCGTTGCGACTCCCTGCTCAACACCTGGCGAGACAACCTGCCGGACCTCGCCATCGTGCAGAACCTGCAGCGTGAGATCCACACCTTCAAGGGCGGAGCGCGCATGGCTGGCCTGATCGCGCTGGGCGACCTGAGCCATTCGATGGAGACCCTGCTTGAGCGTATCGCTGGCCAGTTGCTTCCACCGTCGGTTTCGGCCATCGAGGCGCTGGAACAGGGCTGTGACCAGCTCAACAGCTGGACGGAAAGCGCCGGCCAGGGCACCGT
>JAPHTE010000141.1 GCA_026196445.1 Lysobacterales bacterium | reverse complement strand
CCGAATCCTGAGAGTCGTTAGGGGAGAAATGTGCGGGATGCACATTTCAGGCCGACCAGGACAGGATGTTCTGTGAGGCCGGCCCTGTTAAGACGGCTCGAAGGAGAGGGTAGCTAGCAGAGCTGCGGGGCCAGGAGTCCATGCCGGTGAGGTGCCGGATGATGGATTGAAGCTGGGATCGCATCGCACATACCTGTGCTCCATGCGGTCTACACTTCACCCATGAAGATAATCGCAGCCAAGATAATTTATATGTGTTTTCAGGACTCAGTCTTCGATTAAGCCCAGGCCAGTGAGCTGGCTGACCGGCAGTTCGTTGACCGGGCCGTGATTCCAGATGGTTGCCTGGCTTTCCAGCAACCTCTGTTTCTCGGGGCTGGCCAGGGCCTTTACGGATTCGCGGACGTCCGCGTCGGTGATGGCGGCAGCGGTTATATCGTCCAGTTCAGTGGAGTAGGGCTCACCGATAATCTTACGCATGATCTTGTTGGCGGCCGTCAGGTCTTCGGGAAACAGGTGCTTGCCTGATTGCATGCGGTACAGGTCAGACACAGTTTGCAGTGATAACAAAGAGCAGTAAGCGTCATCCAGCAGGCCGATGATGCCCAGGGTGTCCGGGATGACGTCGTCGTCCTCGATCCAGTAGGATTCGACCATTTCGAGGATACTGGCCATCTCTTTTTCGAGGCCTACGTTCCTGGCGGAGGTCCAGGCGACGGTCAACAGGTACGGCACCTGCTCGATGTAGCTGTAAACAAAACTCGCACCGCGGGATAGTTCGAGCTTGTCCGGTTGCGCACCCTGGCGCTCGGCGACCGCAATCAGTAATTCATGCAAATCCGTCACCGATCCGGAGTCGGCGAATTGATCGCTGATGATTTTCTGAATCTGGGCCGTTTCCATTCTATTAAATCAATGACATGCGCGTTAATTCCGGGTATTTGCCGCCTGGCACAGGGGCCTCTGAAAGTACCATTCATTGCGATGCGGTACACTATTTTAACAACTCAAACGGTTCGAAGGCAGTGCCGCGTTTGTGGGCGGTGAAATCAGCAGGTGAAATTTCCCACCATGTCCGTTAAGGTGGCGGCTTTCCGAAAGGTTGGAGCCCATGGTGCTAGCACTGTCCATCATCGTGCTGTTTATCGGCCCGCTGCTTTACCAGTGGTTGCGGCGCGGCGGGTTTATCGCCAAGGCGTTTGATTCCATGATCATCGCCGTGCTGGTCGTGTTGATGGCATTCCTTTTGATCCCCGAGTCCTGGGCCGAGCTCGGGTACTGGTCCGTCGCCTTGATACTCGGTGGATACCTACTGCCCGGCCTGCTAGAACAGCTGATCAAGCAGGCGGCCCATGCTTTTCACCTGGTCAGCCTGGGATTGGCGCTGCTGGGCCTGGCGCTGCACGCCAGCCTGGATGGTGCGGCGTTGACCGCCATGCATGGGCATGCGCACTCAAACCTGCCATTGGCGATCGTATTACACCGTTTCGGCGTGGGCATGATGTTGTGGATGATGATTCAGCCTGCTTACGGAAAACGCGCTGCCTTTGCCGTGCTTGGCTTCGTGGCCCTGGTGACGGTCGGTGGTTTCTTTTTATCGGAATTCTTCCTCGGGTTGGGAAGCGATAACGTGATGGCGGTGATACAGGCGGTGATCATCGGCATGATCGTGCATAGCCTGGTGCACCGTGAGCACGCAGTCCACCATCACCATTGAAAACTGAACCAGGCGCATAAAAAAACGGGCCCGCACAGGAACCCGTTTTTTTGCCGTCATTTACGGCTGGACTACGCCTTGCTAATAAGCGTATTTCGCCGAGAACTGCAGGCGCGTCATATCGCCATCGGCACCGCTTTCGATTTCGCGATTCGCCAATAACAGTTCAACACCAAAGTCGAGCTTTGGTTGCGGACTGTAGATCACGTTGAAATGCATGCTGGAAGCATTCTTGGTAACACCCATACCGGTCAGGCTGGTGTCGTTATCCACGCTCAGGTAGCCGAGAGTCAGGTTACTGCGCCACTTGTCATTCCACAGATGGCGATACGAACCAAAGACACCGGTCGAATCGATGGCGTGCAGCCTGCCGTACTGATCCAGCACTGCGCCGTTAGCCGTGTTCAGACCCATGTAACGGCCCATGCCGCTGCCGGTACTGACCATCCAGCGGAAGTCATCCTTGTTGCCAAGGACGAATTTACCGGACAGGCTGATGCCGTAGCCGGTCGTGGAGTCGTCGATATTCGCGTTGTTGTCATACGACAATTGCCTGAATGTGCCGGCCACGGTGAATGTACCCCAGTCGCCCTTGGTGTTGTAACGCAGTACTACGTCTGGCGCGAGGTTGTCATCGGTAACGATGCGTCCGCCGCCGCCATAGGGCGTCACGGTGGTTTCCGGGTTTTCCAGGGCAAACTGCCACGGGCCGCTGGTGTAGCGGACCATGGCCTGGCGGCCAAAGATAGTTGATTCTGCTGGGCCGACGAAGTCGAGATTCTCGGGCAGGGCGCCAACATTGAAGAATGTCATCCAGGTTTGACCGATTAACCACTTGTTGTATGTCACGAACGCATGTCGGATCCTGGGGCTGTACGAGTTGGAGATCCGCTCATCACCCTGGCTGGGCAGGTGGAAATCCATCTCGAAGAAGGTTCCGAGCTTGGCCCCGTTGTCCAGGTTGTGGGTTGATTTGAAATTAATGCGGGATTCCTTGGCATGGAAATCCGTATAGCTTTCACCATTACCACTACCCACGGGAATCGTACCAGGAATATAGAAATCCCGGCCAGCACCGGAATAGGATCCGCTGCTGTAGTCACTGTAGATGATGTCTGTTTTGATGTATCCGCCAAACTTGTAGCTGTGTTTATGTACTTCTTCCGCGGTGGCTTGTTCGTGCTCATCCAGCATGGCCACGACCTTGGCTTCGGCCGCCGCTTCTGCCTTGGCCTCCACATCTGCGCTGCTGGAAGTGGGTGCCGGCTGGGCTTGCATCAACTGGTGAACCAGATTTTCAAGCTCCGCTATACGCGCTTCCAGCGCAGCAACGTCGTCCCCATCCGCAAAAACACTCCCCGACCAAACGCAGCCTAAAGCGGCTGCAACCGATAAGCTTAGAAGGAGTTTTCTTGGTGCTTTTTGGGCCATGATAGTCTCTCCATTTGTTAAGGTGTACGCAGGCGAATGATGCGCAAGTTAGGCGCACCGGTGTATTAGTCTTTGGTCTAATGGTCCACACTGATCGTGTTTCAAGCGCCCAATGATACTCGCCCATGTTGGCGATTTCGACCATCGTCTAATGGGTGTTCGTAACGTACGGGTGAGAGAATCTGAAATGGTTCAGGCAAGCCTGAACGACATGTAAATCGTGATCCGTTACCCAGCAGTACCCGTGGCTGTCGTAGTCGGGTATTCTGGTGACGCTTGTGGTAGGGAAACTTGGATCGCAGATGACAAACCGATTGATCGCACAACAGGCCGAAACGGTAATCGTCGCCGACGATCACCCGTTGTTCCGCACGGCCATCAAGGAGGCCTTGCAGGCCAGCCAGGGGGAAACGACCTTCCTCGAGGCGAGTTCCTTCGAGACCCTGCAGGAGTTGGTGGAAAAAAACCCGGAAGTCGACCTGGTATTGCTGGATTTGCACATGCCGGGCGTGAGCGGCTTTGCCGGCCTGGTGTATTTATGCAAACGATACCCCAGTATTCCGGTCGTCATCATCTCGGCCAACGAGGACCCGCTTGTCATTCGGCGCGCCCTGGATCATGGTGCGGCCGGTTTTATACCCAAGTCCTCCAGTATCCAGGTCATCACCAGCGCCATCAATGACATCCTGATGGGTGAAATCTGGGCGCCGGAGTCCACCCAGGCCAATTTGCCGGGCAACAACGTTTCCGAGCTGGTCATGGCCGAACGCATGGCCCAGTTGACGCCTCAACAATTCAAGGTGCTGATGATGGTGACCCAGGGATTGCTGAATAAGCAGATCGCCTATGACATGGGGATATCTGAAGCCACCGTCAAGGCCCACGTGACGGCGATCATGAACAAGCTCGGGGTCAGCAACCGCACCCAGGCCGTGCTCGCGGCCAGCAAACTGGACGTGTCACTGCCAGACGCTTGATACTTCTCGTGAGGGGGTGTTAGTTTTCTGTTTTCAGCATATTGCTCATCAGGGCACGTAGTGCAGCGGGCCTGATGGGTTTACGTAAAAGCCCGTAGTTCTTAGCCTTGACGGATTCATCCAGTTCACTGGAACGGTCAGCAGTGATGACGATGGCCGGTAAGCGTGTGCCAAGAATTTCGTCGAGATGTTGCATCACCTGCAGGCCATTACTTTGGTCGGACAAGTGATAGTCGACCAAAACGAAATCCGGTGTACCGTGCATTAGCACCTGCTGTGCCGCCTGGGCCTGGTTTTCCGCCAGCATGACTCCGCGGCATCCCCAGCGGTCCAGCAGCAGGTTCATAGCCTCGAGGATGTCGGGCTCGTTGTCCACGCACAGCACGACCAGGTCCTTGAAGCCGGATCCGTCACCAAGCGCGACCTCGGGCACCGGCGATTTCTGAATTTCGGCCTGGTGGGCCAGTGGTACGATCACGGTAAAACAACTGCCATGCCCGAGTTTCGAAGCGACATCGATTTCGTGATCCAGCATCCTCGAAATACGGTCACAGATTGCGAGCCCCAGGCCGAGGCCTTTTTCGTCCAGCCGCCGGGCGTAGTCCAGGCGGTGAAACTCCTGGAAAATGGCCTTCACTTCGCTACCGTCAATACCCACTCCTGTATCCCACACGCTGATACGCAAGTGGTCACCACGCAAGCGGGCGCCAAGCAATACGCCACCGGTCTCGGTGTAACGGATCGCGTTGGCCAGGAAGTTCTGCAATATCCGGTACAGCAGGT
>JAPHTE010000311.1 GCA_026196445.1 Lysobacterales bacterium | reverse complement strand
ACCGGCAACGCCCAATAAACCGAGGCCAACGACCAGCATGCCGGTGATGGCGCCGCCGCGGAAAGCGATTTTCAGTGCCGGTTGCAGACCGGTGCGCGCGGCTTCGGCGGTACGCACATTGGCGCGCACGGATACGAACATGCCAATATAGCCGGCCATGGCTGAAAAAATTGCGCCAATGGCAAAACCAATCGCCGTAGCCCAGTCAAGGAAAAAACCCACGACCACGAACAACAGCACACCGACGATGGCAATGGTTGAATACTGGCGATTCATATAGGCGCTCGCGCCTTCCATAATCGCTGCAGAAATATTCTGCATTTTTTCATTGCCAGGGGATTTCTTGACAATCCAGCTGGCCATAAAGATTCCGTATAGAACAGCCAGCAGGGATGCTCCCAACGCCAACCACAGTGCAATTCCACTATCCATTGATATCTCCCTCAAATTTTCTTGAATATAAGCGGCACTAAAACCGCGTCATAGTAGCACAACTCAGTTATCCCAAGGCATGTATTAGGTTGTTTATAAATCAAAATCCGGCAATTTTTTCGGCACCAGAATTTTCTTCAATTTGACATACTTTGGCAATCCGTCAGGATCAAATGGCGGGTAATCCTCACCGTGGATTAATGGACCCAGGTAGCGGCGCGCCGCCGCCGTGATACCAAAGCCGTCGACGCTGATGTAATTCTTGGGCAACATCTTCTCGACATTGGCCACACGTCCCAGCGTGGTCTCTCCTATCTCCCACTTATAAGGTTTGTTGGACAGGCGTTTGATCACCGGCATCACGCCGCTCTTGCCTTCAAGCGCCATTTCTACCGCAGCTGAGCCAACCGCGTAGGCCTGTTCAACGTCGGTTTTCGAGCCGATGTGACGCGCCGAACGCTGCAGGTAATCAGATACCGCCCAGTGGTACTTGTAACCCAGTTTTTCGCGCACGATGCCGGCCACCACGGGCGCTGCACCGCCCAACTGGGCGTGACCGAATGCGTCGCGGGTTCCGGCGTCGGCCAGGAACTTACCACGCGTATTGCGTACACCTTCTGACACCACGATGGTGCAAAAACCGTAGTTTTCGACCGCGTGCTTGACCTTCTTCAGGAACTCGCGCTGCTTGAATGGTACCTCGGGAAACAGGATGACGTGCGGCGGATCGCCGTCCTCGCGCGCGGCCAATCCCGCGGCAGCGGCAATCCATCCCGCGTGTCGGCCCATGACCTCGAGGATGAACACCTTGGTCGAGCTGGATGCCATGGATTCCACGTCGAGGCTGGCCTCGATCGTCGAGACCGCCACGTACTTGGCCACGGAGCCAAAACCAGGACAATTGTCGGTGACCGGCAGATCGTTATCGATGGTCTTGGGAACACCGATACACTGCACGGGAAAACCCATCTTCTTGCCGATCTGGCTGACCTTGTGTGCGGTGTCGGAAGAGTCACCGCCGCCGTTGTAGAAGAAATAACCGATGTTGTGTGCCTTGAAAACATCGATCAGCCGTTCGTACTCGGCATGGTTCTCCTCGATGCCCTTGAGCTTGAAACGACAGGATCCAAATGCACCGCCCGGGGTGTGACGTAAGCCCGCGATATCTGCCTTGCGTTCCTTGCTGGTATCAATCAGTTCCTCCTTGAGGATACCGATGATGCCGTCTTTACCGGCATAGACCTTGCCCAAACGATCCCTGTTCTGACGCGCGGTTTCAATCAAACCACAGGCCGTAGCATTGATAACCGGCGTGACACCACCGGACTGCGCGTAAAGCAAATTTTTCTTGGTCATGATGTTCCTTGAAGTTTCTGTCAGTTCTGCATTGACTTGCTTGTGATCAGGGGTTAGCGTTGACGCCTATTTTAGTGGACTGGAACCGTCTCATGCGAGTTGTAATTTTAGGGCCGCCAGGCTCAGGAAAAGGCACCCAGGCCGCCATGCTGGTCGAGCACCTGGGCGTACCTCACATTTCGACCGGAGCACTGTTGCGCGACGCGGCAAACCAAGGTACCGAGCTGGGTCTCAAGGCCAAGGGCATCATCAATAAGGGTGACCTGGTCCCGGATGACATCATGCTGGGTATCGTTGAAGAAAGACTTGGCCAGGACGACGTAGCCAACGGTTTTATCCTCGATGGCTACCCACGTAACGTGGCGCAGGCCAAGTCGCTGGACGAGATGCTTGAACGACTCGGCCAACCCGTTGAAGAAGCCATCCACATCGATGTCGATGAAGATGTGATCATCGAGCGAATCGCCAACCGGGCAAAACTGGAAGGACGCAGCGACGATACCGAGGAAACCGTCAGAAACCGTCTCAGGGTGTATGCCGAACAGACTGCACCCGTGGCGGATTATTACGAAGAAGCCGGCTTGTTAACACGGGTCTGGGGACACGGCACCATCGATGAGATCCTGCAACGCATCCTCAGCGTGCTGGATATAAGCATCCAACCCGACTGAACCACGGATTGAATGGTTTTCGCCTGGGTTAGTTACCGTTCATGACCGGTTTTTCCGTGAAATCTGTGGTCATGAACGTGGCCCACCTGCTGTTTTTACGTGGTGGGCCCCAGCATATGCCGGCATCCTGGCCGTTCACGGCCTTCCTGCTGGCGGTCTACGTCTTGCAGAATCTGCTTACCGGGCAACAGTTTGAAGATGAGTTGGCCGGGGCTAAAAGCCTTGCGGCAATATCGTTGCAAATCCTGATCGTGGCAGGCCTGCTCCGCTGGCGGCATTTCCAGGCACGTTTTGCACAAACTCTTGGCGCCCTGGTTGCTGTCGGTATTGTTTTCAACGCCATAACCTGGATGCTTTTGAACCAGTCCGACCCGAGCCTGCCGCAACCCGGCCTGGCCCTGGCCTGGTTTGGTGTCTTCCTCTGGAGCCTGTT
>JAPHTE010000195.1 GCA_026196445.1 Lysobacterales bacterium | reverse complement strand
CGACGGAAGCCTGGATGCAATCGAGCGGGCCGTACGCGACGTGGGTCTCAGCGCCTGCCTGTGTTACGAGGTCACCGACCGCAATGTCGAGGGTGAAGGTATTGCCGAAAACGAACGCTTTATTCGCAAATGCAACGATGATGACGACACCCAGGTCACGGCGTCGTTTGGCATGCACGCGCTGATGACACTCGGTAACCCGACTCTTGAGCGTTGCGCGCAAATCGGGACCGGGACCGGCTTCCACGTACACGCGGCCGAGGACGAAGTCGACGTGAGGCTGGCGATGGAACAGCACGGCCAGACCCTGATGGAACGGTTCCAGGCATTCGGTATCCCGGGGCCACGGACGATTTTTGCGCACGGCACTTATTTCTCCACGGCTGAGCTCGAGATACTGGCCGAAAGCGACTCCATGCTTGTTAACAACCCGGAATCCAATATGAACAACGGGTTACGGGTCGCCCCGACGCTGGATATGCTGGGTCACGGCATACTCGTCGGGCTCGGCACCGATGGCATGTCCTCGCATATGATTTCCCAGGCCCGCGCCATGTACCTGCAAGCACGTACGCAAAAGAGGGATCCGAATATCGGTTTTGCCGAGGCCTGTACGATGTTGCTGGAAAACAACCGCCGCATTGCCAAACGCCTGTTCGTGGAGCCGCGCGGCGCACTGGCGCCAGGGCACCTGGCCGATATCATGATCCCGGACTACATACCTTTCTCACCATTGGATGAGAACAACCTGTACGGACATTTGTTGTTCGGGCTTGGTTTTGCACCGGTGCACACCACCATCGCGCGCGGCGAGATGATCGTGCACGAGGGCCGCTTATTACACCTGGACGAACAGGAAATCCGCGCTCGCTGCGTGGAACGCGCAAGAAACATCTGGAAGCGGATACATTAACGAGAGGAACGCAGTCATCAGAACCTGTTGGAACCATTACCACCTGCCGGAAACGATTGCCGAGGCGCTGCATTGGCTGGACCACTACGCTGGCCAGGCCCGCGTCGTGGGCGGTGGCACCGACCTGTTGCTGGAAATCCAGCAGGGCTCAAAACCTGCCGTCGAGGCGCTGGTGGATACATCGCGCATCGCCGGTCTGGACGCCATTTGCCGGGACGGTGAACACATCATCATCGGCTGTGCAGTCACCCACGCACAGATCGCCCGTGACGCGTTGCTTACCCGCCACGGCACCTGCCTGGTGGAAAGCTGCGGTGTCATCGGCGGTCCGCAGGTGCGCAATGTGGCCACCCTGGCCGGCAATGTTGCACATGCCCTGCCTGCAGGTGACGGTAGTATCGGCCTGCTGGCGCTGGGTGGTGATATCGAGGTCACTGACGCCACCGGCAGCCGTTGGATGCCTTTGCAGGACGCGTTCCTGGGGCCTGGCCAGAGCGCTATCGACCACCACCGTGAGCTGTTGACCCGCTTGCGTTTCAAGGCAACTTCATTGAACGAAGGGTCCGCGTTCACGCGCGTCATGCGCCCACAGGGCGTGGCGTTACCGATGATAGCGATGGCCGCACGTCTGCGACTAACCGCCGATAAGACGATCGGCGCCGCGCGTATCAGCCTGGGACCCGCTGGGCCGGTGCCGTTTCTGGCCAAACCTGCCATGGACCTGTTGCAGGGCAAAGCAGCAACGCGGCAGTGGTTCGACGAAGCCGCCGCGCTAGTCCTGGAGTCGATACCGCTGCGTTCGAGCAAGTACCGCGCCACCCAGGAATACCGTACGGAAATGATTCTCACCCACCTGCCGATGGTGCTGGCGCGAGCCGCTGAACGCGCCGTCGAAGGAGAGTCCGGGCAATGAGCAGACTGCAAATGAAAGTCAATGGCCGCGAAGTCGAGCTGGAGATACCGGAGTCGCGCTTCCTGTCCGAGGTCATCCGTGAAGACCTGGGTTTGATCGGCACCAAGATCGGCTGCAACGAGGCCGAGTGCGGTATCTGCACGGTGCTGGTCAACGGCACGCCGGTGGTGAGCTGTACATTTCCCGCGTTGAAAGCACAGGGTGCGGTGGTAGAGACCATCGAAAGCCTGTCCGAAGGGGATGAACTGCATCCGTTGCAGGTGGCGTTCCTGGACCACGGCGCGGTGCAGTGTGGAATCTGTACCCCTGGCCTGATCATGACCTCCAAGGCACTGCTGGATGAAAAACAGGCCGCGGGAGAAAAGGTCAGCGAGAACGATATCAAGACCGCCCTGAAAGATACCTATTGCCGTTGCACCGGCTACCAGAGCGTCATCCGGGCCGTGCAACAGGCGGACGGCCAAAAGGTAGATCCGTACATTCCGCCAACGTTGGGTTCAATCAACGAGGTCGGCAAGGCGCAACCCAACCCCGACGCGCTGGCCAAGGTGCGCGGCACGGCCCGTTTCACGGACGATTACCGCTT
>JAPHTE010000405.1 GCA_026196445.1 Lysobacterales bacterium | reverse complement strand
CGGCCACTGGAGTAAGCGAATGGATCAAAGGCGGATTCCACCACCGGCAACAGGGCCAGTTCGCCTGGCATACCGCGTTGCTCAAGTTCCTCTGCGATAAAATAAATCCATGGCTGGGCGCGTTTCATGACCCGTTTCATGTATTCGTCGTGGTCTGCGTACCAGTTCGCCCAGCGCAGCGAAACCTCCTGTTCAGCACAGTTGGGCAGGGCAAAACGGTCGATTAAACGTACCCAGACGTTGTTGTATACGCGTGGCGCTTCGGTAGCCGGTTCGGGTTCCACAGGTTCGGGCACGTACAAGTGCTCGTCGATCGACTCACCTTCGCCTTTTGGCAGGTCTTCCTGGGCGGCCGCGACCACTTCGGTCTCGGGTTCAGGTGTCGTGCTTTGGGTGGTGGCGCAACTGGCGAGTATCAAAACCAGCAGGGCCAGGGGAAGGCGTGAAATCACTAAATTTCCATCATTCTGCGGAATTGCGGGATATTATGCGGTTTATCGGCTCAGAATCAAGTCAGAACCGGTCCTTCCAGGCACGTATGACCGCCATCGTGGAAGCCCCCGCGGCCGCTTGCGGGTCGCGTCTGCGGGCCGCCTCGATCACGGCGTCCTCGCGGGTGCGCATGAACGGGTTGCAGGATAATTCCTCCCCCAGCGTGCTTGGCAGCGTGATTTCACCGTTCGAGCGCAGCCTGTCAACCTCGCTGGCGCGGTGTTGTAAAGCCGTGTTGTCCGGCTCCACCGCGAGCGCAAAGGCGCAATTGGACTGTGTGTATTCGTGGGCACAAAACACCCTGGTGTCCACCGGTAACGCAGCCAGTTTGTCCAGCGCCCGCTGCATATCTGGTGCGGTACCTTCAAATAACCGTCCACAACCGATGCTGAACAGGGTATCGCCGCAGAACAGGGCTCCGTGGCCGTAAAATGCGATGTGGCTGCGTGTATGGGCCGGTATATCCAGCACCTGGAATGCCAAGCCCAACGCATCCAGCCGGATTTCCTGTCCTTCCCGGCAGACCGTGTCGACGAATGAAAGCCGGTCGTCGACCGGCCCATAAACGCTGGCGCCGGTGTGTTCCAGCAGTTCGGGCACACCATCGACGTGGTCAAAGTGGTGGTGAGTCAGCAGGATGTAGCGAAGATCGAGGCCACGGGGCTCCAAAACGTCCAGCACGGGTTGGGCTTCGCCCGGGTCCACCACTGCACACTGACCGTCGCCTGTATCCAGGAGCCAGATGTAGTTATCCGTGAGCGCGGGAATGGCGGTGATATCGAGCGTGGTAGCTGGCATAGGTGATCCTTGAAATTGATGGTTGTACTGCTTGTGTCGTAACCCTTATGCTTACGCCTGTTTACCGGCAAGTCAACCTGGGTCTGTTAACACCAATGACCGCAACACAAGAGGAACAATCAGCGCACGCAGCCCAACAGGCGTTGGTAGTGCAGCTGTTGCAGCCATTGCTGGCGCGCCGCCGGCCCGAGCGGATACTGGTCCTGAAACACGCTAGCGCCGGTGACCTGCAGTTTGAACTTGCGAGTCCGGCGCAGGTGATTCGCCTGAGTACACAAATAGATGCAGCTGGTGCAGTCGTGCAAACTCGCCTGCAGGCTTTGCCATTTGTCGAGGCATCGTTTGACCTGGTCATACTTCACCACGTGGTCGCTGACGGCAGTGAGCCGTTCCTGGCGGAAGTCCTGCACGTGCTGACCGCGGGTGGGGACGTGGTGGTCAGTGGACTGAATTCTTCCGGTTTACGCAACCGTTTGTTCAACCGGCGGCAGAAACGGCCGGTGCTCAGACTGAGCAAGGTGTGTCATTTTTTGAAATCACGATCGATCAATGTCGAACTTTGCCTGTTGATGGGGCTGGGTGGTTTTTCACGCCCGGCGCCCAAAGCGACCTGGCACGGCCTGGGCTACCCGTTTGCCGACCGGGTCATGCTGCACGGTCACCGCCAGTCCCACATCAAGAACGCCAAGATTCTGCGTTACAAGCAGGTTCAGCCGGCCGGCCTGGTTTCGGCCACGCTGGATGGGTGCAGCAACCGCGAGGCCATATCTTGAGCGACGTAGTGATGTACACCGATGGCGCCTGTAGCGGCAACCCGGGACCGGGTGGCTGGGGCACGGTAATGATCGCTGGAAAGCACCGCAAGGAACTGTCGGGCGGGGAACGCGAGACCACCAACAACCGCATGGAAATGATGGCGGTGATCCGTGGCATGGAAGCCTTGAAACGTGGTTGCAGCGTGGATATTCACACCGACTCGACTTACGTGATGAAGGGTATCACCGAGTGGCTGGATGGCTGGAAAGCCCGCGGTTGGCGTACCGCCTCCAAGCAACCGGTCAAAAACGTGGATTTGTGGCAGCGGCTCGAAAAGTCACTGGATCGCCACGAGGTCAACTGGTTCTGGGTCAAGGGGCATTCGGGCATTCCCGGGAACGAGCGCGCTGACGAATTGGCACGCAAAGCGATACCATGATTTTTGGAGAGATGCTTTGGGCAAGACTCACGAGACACGCTGTGGATACGTCCCTGTAAGCTCATCCACAACATCCATGTTGTGGAAGGTCTCGTGAGTCTTATCCAAACCATCTCTTTAACCTTCTTCGTAGATAACAGGATATTTAGGATATAAATGCGTCAGGTAGTACTGGATACCGAAACCACCGGCCTGGAACCGAGCCAGGGTCACCGTATCATCGAGATCGGGGCCTTGGAATTGGTTGACCGGCAATTGACCGGTCGGCAGTTTCACACCTACATCAACCCTGAGCGGGACATCGAGGAAGGTGCCCTGGAGGTGCACGGCATCACCGAGGAATTCCTCCAGGACAAGCCGCGTTTCGCGGAGATCGCCGATGACTTGCTGGCTTTTACCGATGGCGCGGAACTGGTCATTCACAATGCACCTTTCGATATCGGTTTTATTGACAACGAGCTCTCCCTGGCCGGTCACCAGCAAGCGTCCATCACCGACACCGCCGGTGTGCTGGATACGCTGGAGCTCGCCCGTGACCTGCACCCCGGCCAACGCAACAACCTCGATGCCCTGTGTAAACGATACGAAGTAGACAACAGCTCCCGCACCCTGCACGGTGCGCTGCTGGACGCTGAAATCCTGGCCGACGTGTACCTGGCCATGACGGGCGGGCAGGTCGATTTGGGCCTGAGCCTCGAAACGCGACCGTCACAGGCTGATGATGAACACCCCCTGGAGCATGCCGGGCACCCACCCGTGCTCGTAGTGAAGGCCAGTCCTGATGAAATTGCACAGCACGATGCGCGCCTGGCGGACATCGAAAAACAATCCGGGAAGTGTCTGTACAGGCAGCTCGTGAGCGGGCGGTAGAGCCCCGCTCCTAGTCAGCTGGGATTTCCTGGCTTAAGTGAGACCCGGTTCCG
>JAPHTE010000289.1 GCA_026196445.1 Lysobacterales bacterium | reverse complement strand
CTCATTAGTCCGGCAGGTTTATCTGCTCATTTGCGTAGAATCCAAGTGACAGACTAAAGGTCGCGAATACCTTGATACTGGATTTCAGACTGGTGACAATCGACAGGCTTTTCTATATATCTTCAAGGAAATTGCCGGGCTCAAGTGCCAGAGTAAATTACTCTGACCGCGTCGACCCTGACCTCTTTTTTCCATCGAAATAAAAAAGCCCGGCTGATTGCCGGGCTTTTGTTGTTGAAACCTGAACATCGAATACTAAGGTCAAATTATTGACCCGCGCGGAATGGATAGTTTGTAAACATCTCAGCAACACCATCCATGATGTCCTGCCGCAGGTTTTCGTTCTTCTTTTTCCCATCCACACGACCGATTGCAATGCCTTCCCAAACCATGCGCTTCTGATTGGAATCGACCATGTCAATATTGACAGTACCCTCGGTATATTGACTGACATGGGTGCTGGTTCCATAACCATAACCACCCCAGGTGGCATACCTGCCACCGCGGTAGCCATAATAACCGCCATACTTGGGGTCGTTGTAGGTGGTTACCTTGGTTTTGTCTTCGAAGCGCGCAGAGACATTGATCAGGAGGTCGGGATTGTCAGATAGAACGTAACCACGTGGTTTCATCTGGGCGTCGATGGCATCACGAAACATCTGTCCCAGCAGACTGGAATAGTTGGGGTTTTCGATACCCATCGGATTGAAATAGCCGTAGGTTTTGTACTTGCTGAAATCTACGCTGTGATCATAATCTGATTGAATGGTTGGGCCAGATGCGCAGGACGTGATCAACATAACTGAGATCAGCATCATTGTAATCTTTGAAAATTTACTCATGACTTTCCCCAGGAAATCCGGACATGTTTGTGATGTTAACAGCGGCAAATTAGAGGGTATCTGCATTTGCCAGATACCCGCATTATTGTCAGAACAGGCCTTTTACTTCAATTTCAATTGCATTTTTTTCTTGTTACCCATTAATGAAGTGATCTGATCGCCTGCTTTTTTGAAGCTTTTTTGCATTGTATTGTAATCATTCCAGTTCGATACCGAACTTGCCCGGTACAGCATTTCCTGATCATCAAGCGCAAAAGCCATTCTTACGTACATGGGCCCCTGGTCCAAATAGGCTTCAATTTTCTTACGATCAGCCCCTTTGAGATTGACACTGCTCTCGTCTGCAAGCTTGCCGGTGATTTTCGCCGACATCTGTCTGACCTTGGAAACATTATAAACTGCGCCGTTATACACAACGGTTTTGTCGTTGTTGTAAACCTTGGTGCTACCGCAAGCGGTCAGCACAAGTATGGCCAGCACGCTGGCAGCCAGTGTTAGTGCACGTCTGAACCGACGGTTATTGAATAAATTGCTCATTAGAATCTCCTGACTAAAGCAATAATTTTTAGTGAAATAATCCTACATTATGCCTTTTCTTTTTGCATCCCGTTAAGCTACATGACATCTCAATCAGTGGCACCACCGTTTGCAGCCCTGTTCCGATAACCATCAAACAATTGACGGCGTAAATCACGATTGTCAGCAAAGGTCATGAAGGCTTCGTAAACTGAGCGGTTCAGACCAAAAATCCACGCGTCCGGTCGCTTGCATTCACTCCGGCGTGCAAGATCCATATAACAGGAAAGCGCCCTCAGCGTTGGTCAGGGACGCGGCAAACTTTCCGCTGGCTTGTTCCAGTGAAAACGTCCAGCCAAAATCCAGTTCGGTTCCCTGCAGGATCAGCTGATTTTCCTGGCTGGCCATGTTTAGAATGGGGGAAGTAATTTCCTCGCCCTTTAACAACTTCTTTTTGAAGTCGATGCGTATAAACGCTGGCGCGCCCAGTTCACCCGGGTTGCCGGAGAAACACGTATCCCTGAGCACGCAATCCCGGGCCTCCACGGTTGCACAAATCAGGGGTTGTGAGCCGTCATAATCACCTGCAAAAGCAGAGGTCATCCACGAACAGCAAACCAGAACCACGGACAATAGATTGATCAATTTCATGGCTTGTTCTCCTTTAACCTACGCTATAGCCACGTGCCGACATGCAGGTGCCGACTGCCTTGTTCCAGGTCTTCATGGCGTCCTGTACTTGCGCCTGATTAGCCTGTTGTCCAGCAGCTTTGTTTTGCCTGGATTGACGCCCTCCGGCCATCGTGCCCGCTACAGCACCAATGGCCGCACCTTTTCCGGTATCACCGGCAATCGCACCAATGGCCGCACCACCCACTGCACCTCGCGCTGCGCCTCTAACGCGCTCACCGCCTGCGCCCGAGCTTTGTTGTGGTGGAGGCGCCTGGGCTATCGCCACCGGATCTACACCTGTGCTTTGCGTGGCCCAGACCTGGCATTCAGCCTGGTCCTTTTGCTGTTGCTCTGCCGACTGGCCCTCAGCGGGATAGATAATCAACTGTTGCGCCATCGTCACGGTGGATGCAAATGTGAATGCGACAGCGCACAACGCCTGGCTGAAAAATTTCATGATGTCCTCTCTTTTTCGGTAAACTCAGTAAAACAATGGACCTGGCTCAATGCCATGCAGGAAACCGGGCTTTAGCTTGGGTTCAGTATGCGAATTATAAGCAAAATAAATGCTATATTCATATAGATATTAAAGTACCAAGTAACCACTCACACCCAACGTTCAATTGAAATGGCGCACAAAAGTTCTGGCTCCGGATTTTCTGTGTCAAGAGAAGTGGCTGTCCGCGTATTATTCGCATATTATTCTCCCCAAACGTCCAAATCTGTTATAGATAAAAACTTGGTTTTTGCGGGGTTTAAATTATGTCCAGGTATTCAGATTGGCAGGAAATGAAGCAACCGGCATTCTGCGCCGATTTAGATGACGGCATTATGAGCGTGTTGACTGACAATTGCCGACAAAAAGGTTCGTTTTCCATTGCTCAGGGCGCCAGGCGTTTATGTCGCGCCATGAAGCTGGTTATCCTTTTATCCATACTTTCCATGATGTGTGTGCTTCCGGCCAGTGCGGACTCCGGCAATCCTCTACCTGAAAACCCTGATCAATGGCGTTTTAGTCTCGCCTTCCCTATGCTCTGGGCGCCAACCATCAATGGCAGGGTGCGCGGAGACACCAGGGTTGATTTTGAAATCGGTTTCAAAGATATTCTTGAAAATCTGGACATGGGCCTTATGGCGGAGCTGTATGCAAACCGGGGCCCTTTCGGTGTCGCCTTACGTATCAATTATATGCAGGTTAACAGCACGAATAACATTGATGGCCTGGTCTTCGACAGCATCGAGACGGACCTTGAGATGGGCGTGAATGACTTCCTGGCCTCTTGGGAAATACATGACCAGCTAAGGTTGGTGACGGGGATTCGGCACATACATGCCAAACTGGATCTCGATATCGCGACCAAGCTGCCACCTGAAGGGGGGGAGATGATCAGGGTGACAGATGACAATATGTATGACTTTCTTGTGGGCGTTAACTATGACCACTGGTTCAGCCCTAAATGGGGTGTCATGCTGAACGCTGATATCGGTCTTTTTGGTGATTACGACCGGGATTACAGTACAGAAATCCGCGCACTCTATCGCATCAGTGATCTGAACAATTTCTGGTTCGGGTTCCGCTATCTGAACATCGGCAGTGATTCAAAAGATAACGGGCGACTGCTCAAGGTAGATATGTCTCAAGTGGGACCAACGCTGGGTTGGGCATTTACCTTTTAACTGTGTCGTCGACGTGCGGGTCGAGTCAAACACATCATAGCTTAAAAAGCTCCGGGCAGTCCGCGTATCATTTCCCTTGGGGAAAGTTAATGGGTGTCCGGAAGAAAGTTTTCGCCTGACCCAGAGAATTTCCCAATTAGTCCTTACGGTTTTCTTTTCGAGTCATCATCGACTTATTCAATAATGCCGTATTCAGAAGCACTCACTTCCTGATCATCCGGGTTTTTAATGTCAAATACCACCTTATGCAATTGCCCCGGGGTAAATTCAAACTTGCCCAGGTGCTCATATTCCTCGTTTACCGGCAGGCCTTCATCACGGCCAATATCGAAGGTTTCATGACCGGTAAATGCGGCGTAAACCGTTGCGATAATATCCATTTCACCAACCTTTTCATCATTGATGAAAAATTCGACGGTTGAAGGACCGTTTAGTCTTTGCTCTTTCATGGTATGTTTCAGGGTGATTTTAATATCTCCATAAGGGATTCTCACATCACCGTCAAAATCGTGCCAGTACAATCCGAGAGTGGAATAGCTGTAACGCAGTTTACCATCCATAATAAACAGTGCCTGTCCGCCGATGTGTTCACCCACGGCATAGATCACCCCCTCGGTAGTTTCATCGGCAGTAATATAGGCATTGATCTCGTAATTGGTGGATTTGATCTCGGGTCCGGCCAATTCAGGAACACGGTATACATTG
>JAPHTE010000047.1 GCA_026196445.1 Lysobacterales bacterium | reverse complement strand
TGTTCTTCCCCGAAGCACTGCCTGCACCGACCTTTGGCACCGGCGGCCTGTTCTGGGCTTCATTGACATTGGCCCTGCTCACCTTGCCGGTGGTCATTGTCTCCACCGAAGAAGGGTTGTCGAGAATTCCACGTAGTATCCGCGAGGGCAGCCTGGCATTGGGTGCTACCCAGTGGGAGACGATATGGCGGACGATATTACCGATGGCGTCTCCGGGTATTATGACCGGTCTGATCCTGGCGGTGGCCAGGGCGGCAGGTGAGGTTGCCCCCCTGATGCTGGTCGGCGTGGTCAAGCTGGCGCCGGCATTACCGATGGACGGCAACGCGCCGTTTTTGCACCTGGACCGGAAATTCATGCACCTGGGTTTTCATATCTATGACGTGGGCTTCCAAAGCCCGAACGTCGAGGCGGCCAGGCCGCTTGTTTATGCAACCGCACTGCTGCTGGTCGCTGTTATCGTACTTTTGAACCTGGTTGCCATCCAGGTACGCAACCGATTGAGTGAAAGATATCGTGGATTGGAATCATGACACAACAAGATAACCTGCAGGCAGGAGCCGCTGGACAGGTAAACCCTGATCACCCGGTAGCGGTGACCGTCAGTAACCTGGACCTGTACTACGGCGACACCCGCGCCTTGATCAATAACAACTTGCTGATCCCGGAAAAGCAGGTGACGGCGTTTATCGGCCCCAGTGGTTGCGGTAAGTCTACGCTATTGAGATGCTTCAACCGTCTCAATGACCTGATCGACGGCTGCCGGATCGACGGTGAAATTCTACTCAATGGCCGGGACATATATGCGGAGAACGTGGATGTTGCCGATTTGCGACGCGAGGTGGGTATCGTATTCCAGAAACCGAATCCTTTCCCAAAATCCATATATGAGAACGTGGCTTATGGGCTGCGTATCCAGGGGGTCAGTAAACGCCGTCAGCTGGATGAGACAGTCGAGTGGGCGCTGAAGGGCGCAGCCTTGTGGGACGAGGTCAAGGACCGTTTGAATGACTCGGCGTTCGGCCTGTCCGGTGGACAGCAGCAGCGCCTGGTGATCGCCCGCGCCATCGCCGTGCAACCCAAGTGTATCCTGCTGGATGAGCCCTGTTCGGCACTGGACCCGATCTCGACGCTGAAGATCGAGGAGCTGATCGCGGAGTTGAAGTCGCAATACACGATAATTATGGTGACCCATAACATGCAGCAGGCGGCACGGGTTTCCGATTATACTGCCTTTATGTACATGGGTGAGTTGGTCGAGTTTGGCGATACTGATCAGATATTTACCAAGCCACGGTTGAAGAAGACCGAGGACTACATAACGGGCCGGTACGGATGATGGCTGCTATTAATTTAGGGAATATTTATGAGTGACCTGCATTTAGGCGAGCATATTTCGCGTCGCTTCAACGAAGAACTGGAAGACGTTCGCAGCAAGGTTTTGCACATGGGCGGGGTCGTCGAAGAGCAGCTGGCGACTGCGTTGCGGGTGCTGGTTGCCGGTGAATCAAAGCTGGCCCGCGATGTTCTGGATGCCGACGCTTTGGTCAATTCGCTCGAGGTGGAAATCGACGAGGAATGCACACGGATCGTTGCGCGGCGTCAGCCTGCAGCCACGGACCTGCGCCTGATCATGACGGTCAGCAAAACCATCAACGAACTGGAGCGTATTGGTGACGAGGCCAAGCGTGCGGCCAGGATGTCCCGTAAGGGCATGGAAGGTGTGCTCGACGATGAGATCAGAACGGATTTGAACCATATGGGTGATATGGTGCGGGCCATGTTGCGACAGGTGCTCGACGCGTTCGCACGCACCGATGTGGATACCGCCATACTGGTGGTCAAGGCAGACCGGAAAGTCGACAAGAAATACAAAAAGGTCGTCAAGCACCTGATCAAGCGCATGAGCAGCGATCCGGACAACATTCCCGCGATGCTGAATATCATGTGGGCAGTGCGTTCACTCGAGCGCCTGGGTGATCGTTGCCAGAATATCGCTGAGCACGTCATCTACATGGTATTGGGTATGGACGTCCGGCATATCAAGCTGGACGATGTTCTGGCTGACATAGAAGCCCAGCTCGAGCACGACGAGTGAGACTTTTCCCCCGCTAAAAAAAGGGCGCATCATCTGATGCACCCTGAACCCGCAAATTGCACCAGTCGGCTTCGAGCCTCTCTTTAACCAATTGACATGAATAAATTGAGGATACTGGTGCAATTTGCGGGTTAGGCCAATCACAGGATTTCGGCCGGGGAACTAACCTTCCTTTGTTGGGGGCGGGCCTTTCCTGCCACGCTTACCCTTGGCGCGCTGCTTGTGTTTACCCGCCATGGCTTCGAGTTTGGTCCTTTGCTCTTCAGTCAATTGGCCAAGTACGTTCGACACGGCCTCGCTGGTCAGCAGGATGCGTTGCTCTATAAGGTCACCTTCTTTTTTGGCCAATTCGGCAACAGCTTTTTCATCGAATTTACCGGAAGTGATCAACGCTCTCAACTCACGTTGCCCGCTCTTCATTTCGACCATGACGGGATGAAGTTTACCTTTCAGCTCGTGCGCCGTGGCCCAGATACCTTCCTTCTGCTCATCGCTCAGGTCCAGCCGCTTGATGGCGCGCAACACACCATCCATCATCGACCGCGGTGGTGCCTGCATTCCACGGTGGGGGCGTTGGCCCTTGTTGCCGGGGCCCGGGGCGCCATCCTGCGCCATCGCCATCCCGGAGATGGTCAGCAACAGGGCGGTTGTCAACGAAATCATCAGTTTGTTCATCTGCTTGCTCCTGGTTGAGTTACTACGTTTCACTTGCGGTATATAGGACAACAATTCCATGTCTACATGGGTCAGGCGTGTGTAAAGAAAGGTAAAGTCGTAGCAAATCCAGCCATGTTGGTTAAAATCAAGGCTGAAATTCAAGCGGTAGGCAGATGTCACAAACCATACTTATTGCCGACGACGACACGGAACTGTGCGAACTGTTGCGTGAATACCTGGGCCAGGAAGGCTTCAACGTACGGCTTGCGCATGACGGGGAACAGGCCCTGGCCGAGGCCCAGCGCCCCGGTCTGGACGCCATGGTGCTGGATATAATGATGCCGTTGATGAATGGCATCGACGTGTTGCGCAACCTGCGCAAGGAGTCCAACCTGCCGGTCCTGATGTTGACGGCGCGTGGTGACGACCTCGACCGGATCATCGGTCTCGAGCTGGGCGCCGATGATTACCTCGCCAAGCCGGCTAACCCGCGTGAACTGCTGGCCCGGATCCGGGCCGTGTTGCGACGTTCATCACAGCACCCGACCAGCTCGGTGATCGAGGTGGATGACCTGGTGTTGAACCAGGCCAGGCGTGAGCTACTCCGTGCGGGCCAGCCAGTGGAATTGACCAGCACCGAGTTCAGTATTTTGCATCTGCTGTTGCAACGCAGCGGCGAAGTCGTCGATAAAAAAGATATTTACCTGGCAGCGCTGGGCCGCGAACCGGTCGCTTACGACCGCAGTATCGACATGCACGTCAGTAACTTGCGCAGAAAGCTCGGCCCGGCCGGGGACGGAAGCGACCGGATCGAGACCATACGCGGTTTCGGTTACCAGTACCGCGAAGGGTTATCGCAATGAAGAACTACCATATGCCACGGTTGTTCTGGAAACTGTTTTTCTCACTGTGGCTGAGCATCATGGCATTTGCCGTCGTGGTAGCCTGGATCAACCAGACCGTCATCCTGCTCAACGTTGTGGAAGAGCCTGAGCGAGCCTACGACGTCAACCTTAAGCGGTTCGAGGCAAAACTGGTCAAAGACTTGCACCAGGGGGGCGAGCGGCAGATGCGGAAATCCCTGCAGGCTTTGCCGCGTGGTTTAAGAAATCACGTATTTGTCATCGATGACAACGGCAAGGAGCTGCTTGGCCGTGAACGGGTGCTGAAGAAACATCGGCAGGTCAAGGCCAGATTGGCCACACGCAAGCTGCAGGACGCCAACGGGCGTGTATACACCCTGATCAGTGCGGCGCGTCCACCACCCAAGTCACTGTTGGCTCCGGGACCATGGGGTGTCGGGATGCGCCTGGCAGTGGCCGCCGTGATCAGCGCATTGGTCAGCTTGTTGCTGGCCCGTTACCTGGCGGCACCGCTTGGCCTGTTGAGCCGCGCCAGCCGCACCCTGGCAAAGGGCGACCTGTCTACCAGGGTCGGTCCGCCACTGGCACGCCGCAAAGACGAGTTCGGCCAGTTGGCCCTGGACATGGATGAAATGGCGCGCCGCTTGCAGGTGTCGCAGCAGGCCAACCAACGTTTACTGAGAGATGTCAGTCACGAATTGCGTTCACCGCTGGCTCGATTGAGAGTGGCCCTGGAGATAGCCCGCAACAAGGATCAGAGCCAGGTTGGAGCAGAACTCGACCGTATCGAACTGGAGAGCGAACGGCTGGAAAACCTGGTTGACGAGGTGCTTGGCCTGTTAAGAGAATCTACCGGCCCTGCGGAATTGAATGTCACGCATTTTGACCTGGCCGAGTTGTTGCAGGACCTGGTCGAAACGGTCAATTACGAGATTGGCGAGCGTGGTGAAGCGATCGAACTGCAGGCCCCGGCCCCGGTAACATTGCACGCCGACCGTGAATTGTTGTGGCGCGTATTTGAGAACCTGCTGCGCAACGCCATGATCCACTCACAAGACGCGGGCGGGATTGAAATCTGCCTGGAGCAAGCATCCAGCGATGAAATCCAGGTGTCTGTACGGGATTCAGGCCCCGGTATTGCCGAGGCACACATCGACAGGATTTTTGAACCGTTTTACCGCGTGGACGAAGCACGCAGCAGGGGTTCGGGTGGACACGGGCTCGGCCTGGCCATCGCGGCTTCAGCAGTCCGCAGACACGGTGGCAGAATATTGGCCTCGAATCGCGAACAGGGTGGCCTGGAGGTCCGGGTAGTATTGCCACTGGGCTGATTATTGCGATTGCTGCATTGTTCTGCCTGTATCAGGCACGTGAGGCCGGAAAGGCGATCACCTCGCTGATGCACCCCACACCGGTCAGTGCCATCAGCAGACGGTCCACGCCGAGCGCGACCCCCGCACATTCCGGCATACCGTGTTCGAGTGCGGCCAGCAGGTGCTCGTCAACGGGGTAGACCGCCTGTCCACGTTCCCTGCGCTGTGCGTTTTCCACCTCGAAACGCTGCCGCTGCTCAGCGGCGCAGGTCAACTCCTGGTAACCGTTGGCCAACTCGGTGCTGCCCAGGTAGAGTTCGAAGCGTTCCGCCACGGGTGGCGAGTCCTGCCGCACCCGGGCCAGGGCGGCCTGGTCTGCGGGGTAATCAAACACGAAGGTCAGTTGCCGTACGGGCAGGGCAGGCTGGATGACCAGGCTCATCAGCAGATCCAGCCACTGGCGGTGGTCCAATTCGATATCCGCAATGCCGCGTTTACTGGCTGCCGCTGCCAGTGTTTCCAAGTCCGCCGTGAACGGGTCGAGATCCAGGTGGATGGAAAACAGCTCCCGGTAGGAGAGCTTTTCAAGCGGCCAATCGTCAAGTGTGCCACGTCCACAATGACGGACCAACACCGCAACTTCGTCCATCAACTCATGGTAGGTAAAACCGGTCCGGTACCATTCCAGCAGAGTGAATTCCGGGTTGTGTGTACGGCCGGTTTCTCCAGATCTGAACACTCGTCCCAGTTCATAAATATCCCGGTTGCCGGCGGCCAGCAGGCGTTTGAGTGCAAATTCCGGTGAGGTGCGCAGGTAAGCGCCTTCACCGGCGCCGACGGATTCTATTTCGGGGTCGCTGTTGCCGGCACGGGACAGCAAAGGGGTTTCGACCTCCATAACCTCGTATTGTTGGAAAAAGACCCGTATGTCTTGCAACAACCTGGCGCGTTTGGCCAGCAGCTGAGAGGAGGCAGTCGGGCGCCAGCCTTCAGACGGGTCCACGTGCGCTGTACTCGATGTCCAGTTGCAGGCCGGTCGCTTGCAGGGCGTGGTCTTCGTGCTCGAGGTCAGCCATGGTCAGCGGGTGGTCTTTTTTCCATTCCCTTGTCAGGGTCAGGCACACGCGTTTGTTGTTAAGCGTGATGCCTGCTGCGGGAATGGCGTCGTCCTCGCGGGTGCGGCAGAAAATCCAGGCCAGGCGCAAACAGATCAAGGCCGTGCAAAGCGGCTCGTGCAAGCGGTTGGGCAGCCTCGCGGCAAAGCTGGCCGGAACGTCGCGGCGTTGAAAGCCGACCAGTGCAGCCAGGAACAACTGCTCCTGGTGCGTGAAGCCGGCCAGGTCGGATGCCTCCACCAGGTAAGCGGAATGCTGCTGGTAGCTGGGGTGGGATAAGGCCAGGCCGATTTCGTGCAGGTCCGCTGCCCAGCCGAGCATCTCACGCACGGCTGAGGCATTGCCTAGCGTGGACCCAAGCTGGTCGAACAAGCCAAGCGCGCTACGTTTGACACGCTCAACCTGTACCGTGTCAACCGCAAAGCGGGTCATCAAAGCCTCGACGGCCTTGGTGCGCGGGTCGCGGTGTTGCTGGCGGCCCAGCAGGTCGTGCAGCAAGCCTTCCCGCAAGGCGTAGGGCGATACCAGCAACTCCTCGATGGCCAGCGCCTCGAAGCAGGCCATCAGGATGGCGAGGCCACCGATGAATACTGGCGCGCGGCGCTCGCTAAGACCCGGGATTTGGATCTTGTTGATGTAGCCGAATGACAATACCGTCGATTTCAGTTTCTGCAGTGCCTGGGGCTTGACCTTGCTTTCACACCAGCCGTTGGCCTGGCAGATTGCTGCTGCCGAGCGGATCGTGCCGGATGAGCCGACGGCTGTTTGCCAGCCCCTGCGGCGGTAGGTCGACTGGATATCCTGTAATTCAGCCAATACCGCGCGGCGGGCTTTGCGCAGGCGTCGTGCACTGAGCTTGCCGCCAGGGAAAAAGCGGTTGGTCACGGAAACGCAACCGAACTGCAAGCTTTCCAGTTCTAACGTTTCAAAGCCCTCGCCGATGATCAGCTCCGTACTGCCGCCACCGATATCCATGACCAGTTGTTTTTGCGCTTCACCGCTGACCCACTGGGTGACGCCAAGGTAGATCAGGCGGGCTTCTTCGCGGCCGGCGATGATATCCACCGGGCAGCCCAGAGCCTGTTCGGAGGCGTTCAGAAACTCGATAGCATCGTGCAGGCGGCGGAATGTCTGGGTGCCGGCCGCGCGGACATTTTCCGCCGGGACCCCACGCAGGCGTTGGCCGAAGCGCGCCAGGCAATCCAGTGCGCGTTGCCGGGTGTCCGGATCCAGCTTACCGCTTGCATCCAGCCCGCCGCCCAGGCGCACCATTTCCCGGATCCTGTCGAGGACACGCAGTTCTCCGTGCTCACGCCGTGCGACCAGCATGTGGAAGCTGTTGCTGCCGAGATCGACAGCGGCGTAGGTTTCCTGTTCCGGAATTGAGCTCACGAGATGATTATATGTCTTAAACAGGAACCAGACCTCATTTGATCCGGTGCGGACCGCTGGTCCCGATACCAACAAATCATTACTTTATCGTCGCTAGCTTCAGCAACATAAATGGCGGGGCGGATATTCCTTGACTCTACCGAAAAGGAATATCCGCCCCAACGCTCCCCCCAACCGGATCAACCGGAAAATGCACTTCAGATCAGTACTTGATGCTCAAATCGAGTTGCAGCCGCCGGTAATCGATGGGATCACCCGAGGACAACCCGACGTCATTGATGAAGTAGGTGGCATTGGCATTGACGTTCTTGGCCAGGGCATAGCTTCCCTTCAGGATGTGGCCCTTGGAATCGGTGCCCCCGCCACCAAAATCGGAGTCGGTCAACAGGCCGAACACGGCATCGGCTTCGAGTTTCTGGTACACATAGCCAAACTGCCACTGGCCCTTGCTCTTGGCGGAACCATAATTAAAGCCAAGTGCGTAACCCGTGTCGTCGTTGTCGGCTGCCTGGTTTTGCACGTAGTTGGCAAATATGGACGCAGGGCGGTCAAACAGGCTGAAACCCAGATCTGCAAACAGCTCCAGTTCTTCGTAATCGTACAGGTACGTTTTGGTTACAGGATCGAAGCTGTTACCGAAGAAGTCATCGTCGTCGCCAAAGTGTGTTCCATGGCCCTTGACGTCTATATTGTGGTAGCCAATGCCAGCGGTCAGCTTCATGTTGTCACCCAGGGGCCGTTTGATGCCAACCTGGGTCAGGTAGGCAAACGATTGATCCTTGTTGCTGTCGCTGTCGATCCAGGTGCCGAGGCCGTTGGCGAAGAAAGTGCCGTTATCCCAGGCGATCCCGGTGCCTTCCGGGCGCCAGTCGCCATCCCAGAGCAGCCCGTTCTTACCGGCCTTGTGTGTGTAGTTGCTGAACTTGCCACCCAGGACACGTGTATTCTCGAAACCGGAATAGGCGAAATATGCGAGATCCAGGTTCAGACCCTTGCTTGATCCACCGCCACCCAGTGTCTGGTTGGTAGAGACCGGGTCGTCACCACCGCTGGCAAGACCCAGGCCGACCTCGAGATCTGGCCTTACATCGGCGATCAATGCGGCCCGGGCGCGTACCCGGTTCCGGTTGCGATTATCCTTGCCTTCGACATCGAAGCTTTCGAAACGGTAACGGAAATCGCCTTTCCAGCGGATGGTGTCTGTCCAGTTGCTGGCGGCGGACTGTTCGGCAACTTCCGCCGCGACCGCGTCGGTCCTGTCGCTGACCGCGGCAACGGATGCAGCGGTTTGCTGGTTGGCGTTTGTCAGCGCTTCATTTGCACTGGCCAGTTCGCGGTTTTCGGCTTCGAGTCTGTCCAGGCGATCGCTCATCGCCTGTAATTGCGCGCGCACGGCGGCCAGTTCGTCGTCGGACGCTGCCTGGCTGACCAGTGGCATGGACAGTGTGAAAGCGCATATTGTTGTAACAACAAGGTAACGTAGATTTTTGTCAATCATCATGTGTGTTCC
>JAPHTE010000173.1 GCA_026196445.1 Lysobacterales bacterium | reverse complement strand
TTGCGTGAAACCCGCCTGCATGCGCGCCGGCATGTTAAAGGGCCCTCTCAACTGGCCACTGAAATGATCGCGTAGCAATGCCAGGAAGGTGGCCTCGGGTTCCAGTCCACGCTTGTCACAGCAATCGTGGAACCAGTGGCTGCCGATCTTCACGTGACGCACTTCCTCTTCCAGGATGACACCCAGGATCCGCACCGTCTCGATATCACCAGCATCTTCCAGGCGCTCGATCATTCCCGGTGTCACGTCCAGCCCCCGGGCCTCCAGCACCCTGGGCACCAGCGCCATGCGCTTCAGGCAGTCATCAGCGGTTCGTTGTGCCATTTCCCACAGGCCGTTGTGTGCCGGGAAATCGCCGTATTCGAATCCCAGTACCTGCAGCCGCTGGCTCAGCAGCCGGTAATGACGCGCCTCGTCGGCGGCGACCGACAGCCAGTCCAAATAGTACTGCCGTGGCATATCCCGGAAACGATACACGGCGTCGAGCGCCAGGTTGATGGCGTTAAACTCGATGTGTGCGATCGCGTGGATCAACGCGGCGCGGCCCTGCACGCTGCCGAGGCGGCGGCGTTTGACACGCGTGGGGTCCACCAGTTCCGGCTTGGCGGGGTGCCCGGCATTGCCGATCGGTGTGACGGGTGTATGCGGATCGAACTCACACTGCCCGGCCTCGGCCGCTACCCATAGCTCGGTAACCGCGCAACACTTGTCTTCCGGCGAGGTGATCCCCAGGCATTCAGCGGTTCTTTCAAAAATAGCAGGCACGGCAGTATCCGGAGTTTTGCATGATTGTAGGTGGGCTTGGCGGAATTCGCCAACCTTTGTTCCATTAAGAAGACTCCAGACCCAGAAAGCCCGTCACCCGGTCATTACCGGCAACCCCTATGCCGCGTCATTAGTTGTTTCCAGGCCGTTTCAGTGTTCGCATGCATCATTGGCACAAATCCTGCATATTTAAGCTTGAGTCAATCATTACAGGAGAATCAAATGGGTCGTGGATCAGCAGGGAATGTTATTGCCGCCTTGTGCAGCTTCTTTATTCCCGGTCTCGGACAATTGCTGCAGGGCCGTTGGTTGCTGGCCGGTTTCATGTTCGTCATGTCCGTGCTCCTGTGGATCATCCTGTTAGGCTGGATTATCCACCTGTGGTCAATCATCGACGCGGCCATTTACGAACCACCCGTGCGTTACAGGTCTTATCGGTCTTATCGCCGCCACCGGCGCTACGACTATTAGGGCCAGGTACGTTCACACAGACTTTATCGTTCAATCGGGCCTGCACCGGCGTAACAGGCTGACCACCTGCCGGTACATATACCCAGTTGAATAAAGTGGGGGCGGAAACCCCGCGCGGCTTTTTCACAGCCCGGAATGCCGCAACGAGTTTCCGCCCCGCTTTTCTACCCACCACTCGTTGGTCACAAACCAGCAGGCCTCTGCTAAGATAAAAATATCTCTCCGCCTGAACTGGAGGCTGACGTGTATTTCAAACCCCTGTTGATACCACTGCTGGCGCACGTGGCGCTGGCGTTCGTGGTGATGGTCATCATGTACCGCAAGCGTGTCGCCGAGATGAAGTCAAAACGCATCCACCCGCAACGCATCAAGACGCGCTCGGGCACGCATGGTGTGTTGACTGATTCAGAAAGCGCCGCGAACAACTACGCCAACCTGTTCGAAGCTCCGGTATTGTTTTACCTCGCCGTGCTGGTGACGCTGATGCTGATGGTGCAGGACAGCATCATCGTCGCACTGGCGTGGGTTTACGTGGTATCGAGGTACGTGCACAGCTTTATCCACGTCACCTACAACCGGGTCATGCATCGTTTCTGGGTGTTCGTTTTCAGCAGCCTGGTATTGCTGGCGATGTGGGTACGGCTGGCCTGGATCATTCTGCAGGCCTGAGCATGAACGAAACCAGCAAAGTTGCCGGCAGTTGTCTTTGCGGTGCAGTTCGCTTCGAGGCGGACTTGCCGAGCAAATGGTGCGCGCATTGTCATTGCAGCCTGTGCAGAAAAGCGCACGGTGCGGGTTATGTCACCTGGGTCGGATTCGAACAACACCAGGTCAGCATCGACAACGATGCAGGTCAACTCGAATGGTACGAGTCTTCAGCGCGCGCACAACGGGGATTCTGCCGGCAATGCGGCAGCACCATGTTTTTCAAATCTGAACGTTGGGCCGGTGAACTGCACATCGCAGTGGGTTGCCTGGATGGGGAACTGGACCGACGACCCGACACCAACGCTTTTTTTGACGCACACGTGGACTGGATGCCGATCGATCAGTCCCTGAAGCAGCTTGACGGGTGATTTAAAAAGCGGACCTGCCTGTGTCAGCGTCCCTCAAAGCGTTGCCAATCACTGGATCACTCTGGCACCGACCAGTCGATCGGTGTCTGGCCGTGGCTTTCGAGATACTGGTTGGCCTGCGAGAAATGCCGGCAACCGAAAAAGCCCTGGTGAGCTGAAAGCGGCGAAGGATGCGGCGCGTTCAATACCAGGTGCTTATTGCGGTTGATCACAGCGCCTTTCTGCCGTGCGTAATTTCCCCACAGCATGAAGACCAGACCTTCCCTTTCCTCGTTCAGCAATTGCACGATGCTATCGGTAAACCTTTCCCATCCTTTGCCCTGGTGTGAACCGGCCTGCCCGCGTTCCACCGTCAGTACCGCGTTGAGCAGCAACACGCCCTGCTCTGCCCACGACTGCAGGTAGCCGTGCCGCGGTGGAGCGATTCCCAGGTCTGACTCGATTTCGCGATAGATATTGAGCAGGGACGGAGGGACCTTGACACCGGGTTTCACGGAAAAACACAGGCCGTGGGCCTGGCCGGGGCCGTGGTACGGGTCCTGGCCGAGGATGACGACCCGGACCTGGTCGAACGGCGTCGAATCCAGCGCATTGAAAATCTGCTTGCCCGGCGGGTAAATAATCGCCCGGTGCTGTTTGCGGGTCAGCAGGAAATTGCGCAGCTCGTGCATGTAATCCTGGTCGAACTCATCCTGCAGACGGGATAACCAGGATTCGTGGAGCTGGATTTTCTTCGCTTCGTTCATAAGGCTTATCCTTGCGTCGAAGACTCAGCGACGACGATGTTGCCGCCGCCCTTGTCTTGATTCTATACACTTAGACCCAAGTTAGCAGTTGATAACGCAGAAAAATCATTTGTCAACCGGGGAATATATGCCAATCCATGCAAACGTAGTCATTATAGGAGCCGGGCCCGCCGGCCTGTTCCAGGTTTTCGAACTGGGCTTGCTGGATATCCACGCACACGTGGTGGATGCCTTGCCTCGTGTCGGTGGCCAATGTGCCGAGCTATATCCGGAAAAACCGATTTACGATATCCCTGCCTTCCCGGTCATCGATGCCCAGGAATTGGTCGACCGCCTGGTTCAGCAGATCAAACCGTTCAAAGCAGAATTCTACCTGTCGCAGACCGTAACGGAGTTGAAACGCCGTAGTGACGGACGCTTCACATTGCGCACCAGCGCGGGAACCGAGTTTGACACGGCCTGTGTGATCATTGCGGCCGGTCTCGGTGCGTTCCAGCCACGCAAGCTGCGCACACCGGGCGCGGCCGATTTTGAAGGCCGGAACGTGCATTACCGGATCAAGCAACCGGAAAACTTCGCAGGCAAGGACATCCTGATCCTGGGCGGCGGTGATTCTGCGCTGGACTGGACGCTGGAATTGCAGGACAAGGTCAGAAGCCTGACCCTGGTCCACAGGCGGCCCGATTACCGCGCCCAGCCCACCTCGGTCAAGAAAATGAAAGCGCTGGCGAAAACCGGGGCCATCCGGGAATTCCAGGGCATGGCCCGTGAAATCATGGTTGAGGACGGTGTTTTCGGTGGCTTGCGGGTGGCCGATGAAGAAGACACCATGCATGATATTCATGCAGACCACGTCTGTGTTTTCTGGGGTCTGACGCCCAACCTCGGACCGATAGCGGACTGGGGCCTGGACATAGAGAAACGCCAGGTCCTGGTCGATACCGAGAAGTTCCAGACCAGCGAGCGTGGCATTTTCGCGGTCGGAGACATCAATACTTACCCCGGTAAAAAGAAGCTGATTTTGAGTGGTTTTCACGAGGCTGCTTTGGCGGCATTTGCCGTGCGGCAACACCTGGAACCGGACAAAAGGGTGTTTTTGCAATACACCACGACCAGCCCGATCATGCACCGGCGCCTGGGGCTGGAAGAAGACGAAAAATAAACTGCTTGTTATCGCAAATCTGCGCTGTCTGGTCCGAACATGTCATCACATGTTGAAATCGGCGAAAATTGACTTATGCTTAGGGTGTAACCTCGTCACAGTCCCCCCTTCTTCTGTGGCGCATGCACATATGCGTATGGGGTTGCAGACAGGCGGTCTTCGGACCGCCTGTTTTTTTTACTCGCGCGGCAGTACGGGCCAGCCGGAAGGGTCCAGCGCAGCGCGGTAACCACGCCAGGTTGAGTAAGCCAGCCACGGGATGATGACGATCAGACCAACGCCGGCGGTCAGGAATCCAACGGCGGTGAGCGAGCAAATCAGGAATGCCCACACCAGCATGGCTGGTTTGTTACGCAGCACGCCATTGACGCTGGAGATGACTGCCGTGATAACGTCAATATCACGGTTGGCCAGCATTGGTAATGAGAACGCCGCGGCCGCGAAACTTACACAGGCGAAGATCGAGCCAACAGCCGAGCCGATGGCCAGGAAGGTCAATACCTTCCCCCAATCGGGATCACCACCGAGTGGAAAAAACACCTGCACCATCATGCCGGCCCTGACCCACAGCAGGAAGACCACCAGTAAGACCAGCGTGAACACCATGGAATTACCCATCGGCCTGCGTATCGCGCGCAGCGTGCTGCTCAGGCTGGGTTCCCTGCCCTCGCATAACTGACGGCTGACCGAGTACAACCCAAAAGCCAGTAGCGGTGCGACGAAAACGAAACCCGACAAGGCACTGAACAGCAGCACGTAACCACCCAGGTTCCAGGCCAGCCAGGCGACCAGGACGCTTACCAGGAATACGAACAGCCCGTAAAGAAAACTGACCCGCTTGGCCTTCATGAAATCTCCCCAACCCTCGCGAAGCCAGCCAAAGGCGGCACCGGCCGGCAAGTCACTGCAGGGTGCGATCTGGGTTTTCGGTGGTATACGGTCTTCAGGCTTAATCAGTTCGGTCATAGGCAAAACACCACCCGGGTCATTGGCCTGCCTCGGCAGATGCCTTTGCTTCCATTTCCAAAGCATAGGATATGAAAGTGTCTTTTTCTTCCCAGATGCTATTTACCCAGTTTTTCAAGCGGCTCTTTGCGACTCTGTCCTGGCGAAAGTCGTAACCACGTATGTCCGCATCGATGGGCCGTAACCGGATGTCGACGATGATTTTTCGAATCTGTCCCGAGATCAGCTGCCAGGCTGTGGGTGTGCCGTATGGATAGACAATGGTGACGTCGATCAGCCACTCCAGCACATCATCGAAAGAATACAGAACCTGCCCGATACCACTAAACCGCGGTTTCAAAAGGTGCAGGTGCGGAGAATTCTGCCGCTGTCTTTTCTCCGGCGTGAAGCGAGTACCCTCGGGAAACGTCATCATGGAGACCGGGACGTGTTTGAG
>JAPHTE010000095.1 GCA_026196445.1 Lysobacterales bacterium | reverse complement strand
CCTGTTATTCGGTACCGGTGAAGCGGTTGATACCTCGGGTGCCGAACATATACTTGGAATCTTCATGGATCGGCTTGGGTAACGGGAATATTGGGGTCAGAGTCTAGTGCCACGGTAATTTTTCTGGCACTTGACTCTGACCCCGATTAATTTGCCGGCTGGGCCTTAGCGCTCGAGCAGATCCAGCTTCCCAGGCTTGCCATCCCACTGATCAGCGTCTTCGGGCGGTTCTTTGGCCTCGGTGATCACCGGCCAGACCAGCGACAATTCAGCATTGAGTTCGATAAAGTGTTCCTGGCCCTGGGGCAGGTCGTCTTCAGGGTATATTGCTTCTACCGGGCATTCCGGTTCACACAGGGTGCAATCGATACATTCTTCCGGGTCGATCACCAGGAAGTTCGGGCCTTCGTGAAAGCAATCCACGGGGCAGACTTCGACACAGTCGGTATATTTACACTTGATACAGTTTTCAGTAACAACGAAGGTCATTGTATCCGGTTTCCTTTGTCTTGAATTTCAGTGGCCGCCAATCAAAAAGTGCCCTGCCAACCGTGGTGGCAGGGCACTAAGGATACTAGAAGCCTTCTGATAATTACACACATGTCATGCCGCTTCATTTACAATTTGCGTTTGCCGCTGACAAAGACAACTGGTCACCGGTATCGATTAACATTTACGCCAGGAATTACAGCATGCTAAAACGCATTACCTTCATTCTTTTGTTGCTTGCAAACGGCACTACCGTAGTGGCCCAGTACGACAACCAGAAACGGGACCGTGAAAGCTCTGCTTTTGGCTCACGTGACGGCCGGTTCGAGTCCAGCGCGGTCATGGCTCTACAGAATGGGGCTGAAAAGGAATTTGAAGGGGGTTCAACGCTGGATATCGACAGCGAACTTGGCTGGGGTTTCAGCCTTGGCTGGAACTGGACCCAAAACCTGAACCTGTCTTACAGGCTATTATCCACGAAGCCCAATTATACGGCGACCCTGGTGATCGACGGGGATTCACCTGATCCGCTGTCCATCGAGCACGAGATGAGTAAGTACTCACACCAGTTTAATTTGACCTACAACTTCATGGACGGGTCATTCACTCCTTTCATCGTTGCCGGAATTGGCGTGGCCAGCGTTGATTCCAATGTGCCCACCGGCGCTTTGGAGGGGGCTTGCTGGTGGGATCCGTGGTGGGGTTATATCTGCTACACAGACTGGAAATCCTATACCTCGACCGAGCTGGCATACAACCTGGGACTGGGGTTTCGCTGGGACATTAATACCGCCCTGTTTACGCGGGGCTCATACAGCGTTGAGTATATTGACCTGGACAGCGGCACGCTGGACTTCGGTACTTTCATTTTCGAACTGGGACTGATGTTTTGAGCGCCGGCCGGTTTCCGGCTGGCGGCAGTCAGCATATTGCCACACGGCTTGAATAGTGAATTTTGGAGGTGTTACACAGTGAGTAATTTCGGTTTTGGAAAGTCCATTGACCTGAGGTTTGAAGATGCAATTGAGCGGGTCACGGAAAAGTTGGCTGACGAGGGTTTTGGCGTGCTGACGACCATCGACGTACAGGCGACGCTGAAGGCCAAGCTTGACAAAGATATGCGGCCTTACCGTATCCTCGGCGCCTGCAACCCGGTACTGGCCCACCAGGCGATCACCGCCGTACCGGATATCGGCCTGCTATTGCCGTGCAATGTGCTGGTCCGGCAGGAGGAAGACGGCCGGGTGCGGGTTGATTTCATGGATCCCGCGTCTGTATTGGGGCTGGTGGATGACGAGCGGGTCGAACCGCTGGCGGACCAGGTGCGGGCAAAACTTGAAAAGGTGCTCGAAGCGCTCTAACGCCAAATAAAAAAGGCCCGGACAATGCCCGGGCCTTTCCATTTCTTATTGTTATTCCTATCGACGCCAGCCGAAGCTGAACTCCAATTCAAACTGGTCCATGTCCATGGTAATCGTTTGGCTTGGGTCAAGCGGGTTGGTGCCGCTGATCTCCTTGTTGAAGGCATACATGAAGGACAGGCTGTACTCATTACCCGAGGGTAGCGCGTGGGTAAAACCAATGGTTGCATGGTCTTCAATTACGCCAGGTGCCAGGATATTGAATACCACTTCGCTGTCCGGAATTGGCTGGTCGCCGTGGCTGTAACCGGCGCGCCAGGTCCAGTCTTCACCGGCACTCCATTGAGCGCCAACCTTGTAGACGGTCATGTCTTGCCAGCCAAAGCCGGCGCCATTCTTGCCACCCAAACAACTACTCAGGTCGGTGCCGCCGGCACCCGCTGTCGGGCAAGCGAACAGGTTGCTGAAAGGGTTGTTGACGGAAGGCACGTCGCTGTACCAGATTTTTTCAATATCGAAGCTCAGCGCAAAACCCTGGTTGGGGCGGAAGGTAATACCTGCCTTCAGATCGGACGGGATGTCCATGTTGCCGTGATCAGCAAACAGGTCTGAATAATCGTCCAGCTTGCTCATGCCAATTTCTGGCTGATAACTGGCCGCGAAGCTGACCTTTTCATTTAAATCCCACAAAAGGCCGACCTTGCCACCGAGACCATAGGATTGGTCATGGCCGTTATTGGACAGGTTGCTCGGCATTGTCATGCCGCCACTGGCCGCGAAGGTCTCGGTGTAGGCCCCAAAAGTAGAAACGCCCCGGCCAGCAAATACCTGCGCCACACCAATTAAAGAAATACCCAGGGTAAAGTTGCCTCCGAATTCTCGCGCATAACCGAATTCTATGAATGCCTGGCTGAGGTCAACACCAGCTGTACCGTTGCCGCCAAACAAACCGGCGCCATAAGTTCCGGGCAGGGTCATCGTCGGGGCTGGACCCGGGCCATCCGGGTCAAAAGTAGCGCTACCACCATTCCATGTCGTGTTCATTCCACCCCTGCCATAAAAAGCCGCCGACCAGGCAGATTTATCGTCGATTTGCCAGGCACCGGCCATGTTCGGAATAAAGAAATAATTCTTGTCGCTGTCGATGGAGTTCGGGCCGATGGTGAAAGCACATCCCATCGGGGAACACTGGCCATTGGCCTGGCTGGTACTGGTTTCGTAATGGCGCGATGGGCTGAACAACGCAAGGCCAAGGTCATATTTGCCTGCGCTTGCCAGGGCTGCAGCCGGGTTATTGGCGACTGAAATCGCATCTTCAGGCATCGCCAGGCCGGCGCCTGCCATACCCTTGTTCTTGGTCCCGATACCGTGGGTATAGTAACCGTTGGTTGCCCATAGTGGTGTGGTTAGAAGTAGCGTGGTGATGGCTGCGAACAACCGGGTCTGATTCTTAAGCTGCATCTTGGCGCTTCCCGTGTTAACAAAAAAGGGTAATTCAGGGTTTGCGAGCCTTCCGCCCGCGCAAATTATGTTTATGTAATTTAGAGGGATTTAATGTTTGCTAACTATAAGATTATGGGGCAGGAAAACCAAGAAAATTGGGGGGTTAAATGGCAACAAATTGATCTAGGTCATAAGAAATTATGACCGGGGTCAGCCAGCTTAAACGACCGGAAATTTTAGACTGAACAGCCCTGTGCTTTGCAGAATAATTCGTACAGGACTTCGACGACCCGGGCGGCTTCACCACTCTTGAGCGAGTAGTATATTGTCTGTGCCTCGCGGCGTGTTTTTACCAGGCCTTCCTTGCGCATCCTCGACAGGTGTTGCGACAGAGGTGACTGGGCAATTTCGAGAAGGTCTGCAATCTGCCCGACCGATTTTTCACCATCAGCCAGGTGGCAAAGTATCATCAGGCGATCGCGGTGGCCGAGCGTCTTCATCAAGGCACTGGCCCGTCCGGCCGATTGTGACATCTGATTCAGGTCGAATTCAGCATCATTCTTCATGTGAGAGGCTTCCTTTCCGTTTGGATGTTGTTCCAGTTTTTGGTTTCATGATCTGTGCAATTCCGATCATGTGTATATTCTGGCTTTATTGTATTAAACAGGATACCTTAAGCTTTTATAATATAAACTATTCCGGTTAAAATTTCCCGAAAATATTTATGTTCGGCGCAGACCGTAAGTCGTGTGATTTTGCCGCACCCGCCTGGCGGGTGCAACACCTGACGGAGCAGTGTATGAACCCCAATGTAAAAGCGTTTTTTGACGAGGCAACCAATACCGTGACATACGTGGTCAGTGATCCATCCGGCAGTTTGTGCGCAATCATCGATCCGGTGCTGGACTTTGACCAGGCCTCTGGCCGGACCTCCACGGATTCAGCTGACGAGGTCATAAAGTTCATAAATGCCAATAAATACCAGGTAGCCTGGATCCTGGAGACCCACGCGCACGCGGATCACCTGACTGCCGCACAATACCTGAAGGAAAAGACTGGTGGCAGCACAGGCGTCGGCAGGCATATCACCGAAACCCAGCAGGTGTTCATGGATGTCTTCAATCTGGGTGGCGGCTTCAGCGCCGACGGGCGCCAATTCGACCGTTTGCTCGACGACGGCGAAGTGCTGGAGGTAGGCAGCCTGAAAATCCGTGTGATGCACACACCGGGTCATACACAGGACTGTGTAACTTACCTGGTGGGCGATGCGGCCTTTGTCGGCGATACGCTGTTTATGCCCGATTTTGGTACCGCGAGAGTCGATTTCCCCGGGGGTGATGCAGCGACGTTGTACCGCTCAATCCAGCGGATTTATCAGTTGCCCGAATGGACCCGCCTGTTCATGTGCCACGACTACAAGGCGCCCGGGCGAGACGAGTATGCCTGGCAGACCACGGTTGCCAAGCAACGCGCTGAAAACATTCACATACGCGATGGTGTCAGCGAGCAAGACTTTGTCGAATTCCGCACCGGTCGTGACGCCACGCTCGGTATGCCTAAACTGATCCTTCCGTCGATACAGGTCAACATCCGTGCCGGCCATATGCCGCCGGCAGATGACAATGGCGTGGTGTACCTGAAGTTGCCGGTCAACACACTTTAGCCTCAACGCGACACCTGGCTTTCTAAGGCCAGGCAGGTTAGCCCTCAGGCGCGATTTACACGTCCCCAAAACACATAATTCGCTTTAATACGGGTTCAAAAGCGGCTATATTGCCCCCTTTGTTTTGCGTGGCCCCGGTGGCCTGAAAAAGGAAATCTTATGCCTGAACTGGTCATTGTTGTCGGTGTCATTCTTATTCACATCGCTCTGGTGCTTTATTCCGTATTCATTTACAAGGAAAGGAAGCACAAGCGGGCCACCAATGGCGTGGTGGGCTTCATAACCGCGGCGGTCATATTCGATGTTTCTGCGACCATCTGCATGATGATCGGCACTGTGGAAGGCTGGCTGACATTACACGGCGTGTTGGGCTACACCGCGTTGACCGTGATGTGCATCGATGCGGTTTTCATTTGGAAACACCGCCACAAACACGGTAGCGAGGTACCGTTCAGCGAAACCCTGAACAGGAATTCAAGACTCGGTTATATCCTGTGGCTGGTCGCGTTCACAACCGGCGAACTGCTGGCGGTGATCAACCACTACTGACCTTGATGCGTTTGGCCGCGGTGTAACAACCCGCAGGTTGTTGGGTCCAGGCTGACAACGGCTATTGTTAATTCAATCAACTGCGCTAATTTCGACCAAGCTAACATCACCCTCACTTTCAAATGTGACCGCTTGGTGGCTAATAGCGGATACCCGGGTAATCATCGCGAACCCCCCGGTTGGAGGGTTCGCTTTTCAGGGCAGAGAAATTATCAGCGAGCCTGCAATGTCAAATTGGTCGTCTGCTGCTCGCCGTCGCGGGTAAACGCCACCTCGATGGTATCGCCCGGTGCAAACTGCTTGAGCATGTTTGAATAACCACGCAGGTTCGTAACAGCGTCACCATTGATCGCCGTAATCACGTCGCCCTTTTGCAGGCCGGCTTTTTGCGCCGGTGTATCTTCACCGGTGGTGGCGATCGAGACGCCCACGCCACTGAAGGCAAAATCCGGCATCAGGCCGGTGCTGGCGGTGCGCTCGCCGGCAGGCGCGGCCCTGGCCCCGCCATGGGTGGGTTTCGGGCTGTTAAAGGCCATCGGCTCAGGCCGTTCGGCCAGGTATTCGACACCTTCGCGCACGATGGCGGCCACCTTGACCAGGCCGTTGTAGTCCAGCTTGTCGGCCGTGTCGCTCGGTTTGTGGTAATCGGGGCTGACACCACCGAAGAACTGCACGCCGGGCACGCCGGCCTCGATAAAGGCCACCTGGTCGCTGGAATCGATGTCCTGGGTCGGCATTTCGGTCTGCACACCGGTGACAAAGCTGGCACCCATGAAGATGAATTTCCATTCACGTGCTGAGCCACTGCCAAGCACCAGCAGCTTGTTGTCGCCCAGACGCCCGACGGTGTCGATGTTCAGGTTGCCCATGACTTTGTCGACCGGGTAACGCTGCATGTTCTTTACGTAATGACGCGCACCCAGCAAACCGGCCTCCTCCGCCGTGAATGCAGCAAAGACGACCGACCTTGAGGGTTCCATGGATTTACCCAGCGTCCGCGCCAATTCCAGCATGACGGCGACGCCGCTGGCATTATCGTCCGCGCCAT
>JAPHTE010000306.1 GCA_026196445.1 Lysobacterales bacterium | reverse complement strand
TATTTCCACAGAGATGTCGCTCCTACAGAAATCGTTCCCTCAGAACCTATTTCCACAGAGATGTCGCTCCCACAGAAATCGTTCCCACAGAGCCGGCACTCCCTCAAGAGGTCATTATTATTCTCGGGAGCGGCATTTCGCAGCGAATTTTCAACCCATAAAAAAGGCCCCGGGGAATCCGGGGCCGTAGTACAAATCACGACCGCATGTGCCTATCGCTTTTACTAAGTGACAATCAATGCTCTTCCTCGTAACCGGTGAACATTTCCTTGAAGTGGGCTGACGGGGTTGCGCCGAGTGAGCCCAGGTAGGCATGAATCATGATGAACGATACGAAGAAAATGAAAATCAACACGTGCACCGTGTCAATGACCTTGATACCACCCAGGAAATTGATCCACGACTCGAATCGTTTCACGTCCCACATCATGATGCCGGTAAAAAACTGCATAGGCACGATCAGCAACATGATGATCTGGTAGCTGATGCTTTGCATCGGGTTGAACTTGTCATGCGGCAGCACCTTGTGTGGGCTGCGCTCACCGTGGAAGATACCCCAGCTGTAATACTGCATCTGTGCAAACGCCTTTTCGAAGAATTTCTTCGGGTTCAACTCCGGGTGATAGTTGGTGATCTTGTCGGAAAACAGGTAGAACCCCAGCCAAACGAAATAGTTGGCAATCACCGTCCAGGCCACCCAGTTATGTGTCCTGACCGCTGTCTCAAAGGACAGTACATTGATTATGTCGGAATACCTTATCTGGATACCGGTCAAAATGAGCGCGACAAAACCCATGGCATGCAGCCAGTGCCAGATACGCACGGGGAGCGGGTTAATGTACAACCTCGGATCAGTTTCCTTTATCCAGGCGTCGGTTTCTTTTTCTGTTAGATGATCGGTAGGCATCACAGCTCTCCTCTGTCCATTTTTTCTTTGATCATTCTGCCGAGTGTGAAATGGCCTATCGGGATGGCGATACCGGCTGCCAATGAAAGCAGAAACATGATGTCCAGCAACTTGCTCCGGCTGCCGCCCATCTCGTAGAAATCGCTCATGGTCTGGATTTCTCCCACCGTGCCCAGGGACTCGCGGTTGGTTTCAAAGGTGCGCACCTTGCCACTCTGCTCCGGAACCGAAACGGTGATGCCCATGCGCTGCCGATGTCCGGCCAGGTGGCAACTGTCGCAGGTCCTGACTGCAAAACTCTTCGGTGCGATCTGGTGCGCCCAGATACCGGACTTGACCTCGAGCCGGCCACGCAGGGTTACGTTCGCGGTCGTATCCTTGTTGCTCTCCTCGACCAGCTTCCATACAGCCAGCGGATCGATGTTGCCGCCCTGTTCCTCGAGCGACTCGAACTGCTTTTCGAATTCCTCGATATTTTCCGGCAGCCCGACCGGGGTCTGGGTTTCATTATCGTAGAAGTGGAAATCGAAACGGTGCTTGGCGAACGGTGCATGACACACTGCGCAGGAAACGACATCCAGGTGCGTGCCCGCGTTCGGCAGCCACTGGCTGTGAAGGAGTGGAACGTTCTCATGGCAAGCGAAACACTTGTCTCTCAGGATGTCACCGATCTCCATTGCGGTTACCTGGTGTGCCGAGTGGCAATCTGAGCATATCGGGGCTTCGATATGTTCATCGCGGATAATATTACCGTTCAACCTGGCAGAGCCGTGTACACTTTCCCGGTAGGCAGTATAAACATCATCGTGGCACTTCTTGCACGGCAATCCGGTTTCAGCCTGGAATTGAGCCATGGTCTGGATTGCGTGTGCGCTGTGGCAATCGGAGCACAGTGGCGCCTTGTCGCTGCCCTGGGCGACAAGCTTCGAGTGGATGCTGCCCTGGTACTGCTCGTAGTTTTTCTCGTGGCATTTACGGCAACTTTCGTTCATCTCCAACGCAAGGTCACGTTGCCTGGATATGCCACGGTTGGTTTTGCTGGAGGGGTGTCTGCCGCGGCTTTCAATAGACACGTGGCAACTGGTACAGGCAACCTTGCCGTGCGCTGAACCGATAAAGTCTTCGCGGTGGATTTTCAGTGACAGTTCCGTGCCATCCTCAAGGGTCTTGGTTCGATCCCGGGTGTGACACCTGAGGCACCGATTATTCTGCTCCAGGATCGCTTCGAGCGCGGCATCGGCTTCTGCCGGGGCGCTTTCAGTCGTGGCTGGTTCCGCACTGGGCTCCTTGGCTTGTTGCGCAAACACCGGGCCGTTGAGCATGAACCACAAAGTAAATAATGCTGTCAGGACAGACCATACACGTGTGTTGACACCTGTGCTGCCTGCCGGATATCGGGCCATCATTTTAAGTCTCCTTTTATCGGCCGTCTTAATCAGGGCCTGTTAACAGACCCTAAAAAACGGGGCGTATTATACGCCCCGATATTCAGTATACCTACCTGCTCAAGATTTATTTAGCGGCTTTCTTCTGGTTGCTGGCTTCGCGGGCCAACTTGATGAACTGGTAGAAGCCGACGATTGGCAGCGCAATGACGTATCCCAGTGCGATGAACGGGGACGCGAAAAACAGGCCAACGTTCTTGGCCTTGCGGCTAATTTCTCGGCCCTGGACCTCTACCTGCTCTTCTTCGACAGCTTCCTCAACCACAATTGCTGCCTCGTTGGCAGGCTCTGCAGTTTCCGGGATCACTTCCGGTTCACTCAAGGCTTTGAGCGTGACACTTTCGATGATCTCGGGGGTCAGCGGTTTGCGTACAAACCCGCTTGCGCCAAGTACTGCTGCCCTGGATTCGTTCTCTTCAGTGCCATAACCGGTGATAACGACTACCGGGGTCCACGGGCAACGTTCCTTGATACGTTCAGTTACTTCCAGGCCGTCCATACCGGGCATCTTGATGTCGGTGAATACAACGTCATACTTCGATTCTTCTATCGAGTGCATGGCTTCCTCTCCGCTCAGAACCGTGCTGACTTCGTAACCCTTGTCAGATAAAACCCGGTCAAAACTGCGGCCAACTACCGCGTCATCGTCAATAACGAGTACTTGTAATTTGCTGTTCATTTCATTCTCCTTGAAACTAAATTTTAAACTGATAATTCAATAAGTAATTTGTTGCCGCGCTAATGCACGGATGATTCATTCGTCTGTCCGCCGTCGCTGCGAATGCCCCAGCGTTTCTGGTTGACGGCATCATTGGCCGCTTTCAGGACATCGGCAGGGCCCAGCGGTTTGGCCAGGTAGTTGAACGCCCCCAGCTGAACAGCCTGCTTGGCCGTCTCGAGACTGGGGTATCCCGTGATGACGACCACTTCGCTGTCCGGCCACCGCTGCTTGATGGTCTTGAGCACGTCCATGCCATCCAGGTCCGGCATACGTAAATCGAGCAGAACAACATCAGCTGGATGCTGCTCCATAATAGTTAGCGCTTGCCTGCCATCTTCTGCTGCCCGGGTATTGCAATCCGTACCCTCGAGGCTCCGCAGGTGGCTGAGGCGAACCACTTCTTCATCATCTACGATGAGGATGTTGGCTTTGTCATTCATGTGATCACCTCGCTAGTTGTTTCAACCAGCATAGATGCAATTTATGTGCCACATGTGATAACAGGTCATAAATATTAATTTAAATGTATTATTTACAACAACCTACAGCGGTTTAGAAAAATATCGCGGTACATGTTTAGGGTTTCAAAATGGGCCCTGACGTATATTTTTTATATACCAAAACTACGTTAGTCAATTATATTTTTCATATTTATCAGTGTTTTAAGTTCATACCCCATATGTATATATTTTTTATACACTTATAATATCAATGGCTTACGGTGATTATCGCGCCCGATCGTGCCCCATTTGCCATCAGGGCTTGCACATTTATATGGTTGCAAGGGATGATAGTATCCAGATACCGCCCTGCCGGATCACACAATACCAATTCCGGCGAGGCTCTTGACTCAAAAAAGCAGAAAACAAGGACCTGTCTCCTATGGCGCATTTGCACGTATCGGCACCGCCCCGGAACAAACAATTCAAACC
>JAPHTE010000115.1 GCA_026196445.1 Lysobacterales bacterium | reverse complement strand
CCCAGGGAAATGCCTTTCAGGGCCTCGACGCCATTGGCATAGGTCTTGGTCAAATTGTCGACTTGTAATGCGTACATCGAGTAGCCCGAAAACAAGGAGGGCCTATTATACGGTTGATGGCCAGCCATGTGGGAATACCTGCGCGGCTCGTCATTCCGGAGCAAGCCGGAATCCATTTTATGATGGTGAAAGGACCTCGGATCGAGTCCGGGGTGACAAGGTAAGTATCACATCATGACAAATTGCCTATGGACGAAGGCGGATCGGCTGTTTACCCTGATCCATCGGTCACATGATGATTTTCAAATGCACAGACTCTTTCTTTGCACACTACTGTTCCTGCCGCTCTCACCAACCGCGGTGCTGGCCCTGCCGGAGGGCAACCAGATCGACTTCAGCAACTGCACGCTGACCTTGCCCGGCACCCACCTGACCGCCAACGCCCGTTGCGGTTTCCTGGATGTTGCTGAAGACCCCGCCAAACCCGGGGGGCGCAAAATCAGCCTGCACGTAGCGGTCGCCCCGGCGACCGGCAAAGCGGTCGAACCCGACCCCGTATTCTTTTTTGCCGGTGGCCCGGGTCAAGCGGCCAGTGAAACCTGGGTCATGCTGCGCAGTACCTTGAATAAAATCCGTAGACAGCGCGATATCGTCATGATCGACCAGCGGGGCACCGGGCAGTCCAACAAGCTGGACTGCAAATCCGAGATCGAAGAAGACCTGAACCAGGAGATCGACCTGGATTTGGTGCGTAAAGAAACCGAAAAATGCCTGGCGGAACTGGATGGCGACCCGCGGTTTTATACCACCACCATCGCGATGGAGGATTACGACGCGGTGCGCCGCGCCATGGGCTATAACAAGATCAATATCATGGGGGTCTCCTACGGCACACGCGCCGCGCAGGTGTACCTGCGGGCATTCCCCGAAACCGTCAGAACGGTCACACTGGATAGCGTCATTCCGATGCAACTGGCGCTGGGCCAGGAGCACGCACCGATGCTGGACCGCAGCGTCGCGGCGGTGTTTGCTGATTGTGCGGCCGATGCAACCTGCAATGAACTTTACCCGCGTCATGCCGAAGAATTGAACGACCTGTTCACGCAACTGCGTGCCCAGCCCCGCGAAATCAGCCTGGTCAACCCGGTCACCGGCCAGGTCCAGCAGATACGTCTGAGCGCCGACACGCTGGCCGTGGCCATCCGTTTTTTGAGCTACGCCAGTGAAACCCAGGCCCTGATCCCGCTACTGGTCCACGAAGCGCTATCGACCGGCGATCTGTCACGCCTGGCCAGCCAGGCCACGCTTGTCATGTCCGGCCTCAACGAAATGCTGGCGCGCGGTATGGAGTTGTCAGTGTTATGCGCCGAGGACTATCCCTTCATCGACACCTCCGCCGACTACAGCCACACGCTGATGGGTAACCTGATGCTGGACATTATCGCGCTGCAGTGCGAAGTCTGGCCCCGCGGTGAGGTGCCCGAAGGTTTTCACCTGCCGGTGGTAACCGATCTGCCGGTCTTGTTGATGTCCGGGGAGCGTGATCCAGTGACTCCTCCTCAGTATGCGGCACAGGCCGCCGATACCTTTTCCAATAGCCTGAACCTGGTCGCGAATGGCCTTTCGCACTCCGTGATGAAACACATCTGTATGCGTGACATTACCACCCGGTTCATAGACGCCGGTAGTGTCGAGAACCTGGATACCACCTGTGTCGAAAATATTCGGCCGGCCCCGTTTTTCACCAGCCTGCTGGGCCCGGACCCTTGATACCGGAGCGACTGAGCCATGATAAAAGTAGAAAACCTGCACAAGTCCTTCGGCAAGGTCAAAGCCGTCAGGGGTATTTCGTTCACGGTCCACGACGGCGAGATCACCGGCCTTTTAGGCCCCAACGGCGCTGGCAAGACCACGACGCTGAGAATGCTGTACTCGCTGCTGCCACCCGATGAAGGCAAGATTCTCATCGATGGTTTGGACCCCACCACCAACGCCATGGCCATCAAGCGCACGCTGGGGGTGGTACCCGACAGTCGCGGCCTGTATACACGGATGAGCGCGCGCGAAAACATCGCCTATTACGGCAGGTTGCACGGCATGGGCAAACGGGATATCGATCTGCGTATCGCAGAACTGGTGGAGACACTCGACATGGATGATTTCATTGACCGTAGGGCCGAGGGATTTTCCCAGGGCCAGCGGGTCAAGGTCGCCATCGCCCGGGCCATGGTGCATCAACCACAAACCGTGCTGCTGGATGAGCCGAGCAACGGGCTGGACGTTATGAGTACCCGGGCGTTGAGACGCTATATCCTCGACCTGAAAGACGCCGGGCACTCGGTGGTGCTTTCTACCCACATCATGCAGGAAGTCGCGGCGCTTTGTGACCGCATCATCATTATCGCTGACGGCCTGATCGCAGCCGACGGAACTGCCCCGAAACTGCTCGCACGTAGCGGTTGTGAGACACTGGAAGACGCCTTCGTTAAACTGATCGGAACCGAAGAGGGTCTACTGGCATGAGTGGTTTTGGTACTGTTTACCGCAAGGAGGTACGTGACAATCTGCGTGACAAGCGCAGCCTGTTCAACTCGGTTCTGCTCGGACCTATCCTGTTTCCGATCCTGTTTATCGGCCTGGCTTATTTTGCCGGGACCAAGCAACAGGAACGCGCCGAACAGGTACTCGAGATTCCGGTCATCGGTGCCGGACATGCACCCAACCTGGTGCTGTTTCTCGAGCAACAGGGTGTTGTCATCGAGGAACCGCCGTCTGACCCCGAAGCTGCAGTCAGGGCCCAGGACGAGCAGGTTATCATCCGTATCCCGTCAGAATTCCCCGAACAATGGAAAGCCGGCAAGCCGGCCGTGGTCGAGCTCATCGCCGACCCGTCACGGCGCGAGTCTGACATCCCGATGCAAAGGGTGCGCGGGCTGTTACATGCTTACGGCGCTCAGATCGGGCAACTGCGCCTGCAACTGCGCGGGGTATCACCGAGCATACAGACCGCCGTCATGGTCAAGGATGTGGACCTGTCCACGCCACAAAGCCGCGGCATGATGGTCATGATCATGCTGCCCTACGTGCTGATGATCACCGCGTTCACGGGCGGGATGCACCTGGCGATCGACTCGACCGCCGGAGAAAAGGAACGAAAATCGCTCGAACCGTTGCTGATCAACCCGGTACCACGTTGGCAGATCATGCTGGGTAAGTTGTCAGCCACGGCGACTTATGCCTTTGTGTCCCTGGCCTTGACCCTGTTGGCGTTCCGCTTTGCGTTCCCGATGCTGCCGACCGGCGCTCTGGGGGTCGACCTGAACCTGGGCGCCGAGGCCATCGGCGGCATCCTGCTGGCAGTGGCGCCGGTGGTGGTCCTGGCCGCCGCCATGCTGACCACGCTGGCCGCTTTGGCCAAGAGCCTGCGTGAAGCCCAGTCCTACATGGGGCTGGTGTTCCTGATCCCGATGATTCCCGGCCTGATTTTCATGGTCAACCCGATGAAGCCCGAGACCTGGATGATGGCGATCCCAATGTTCTCCCAGAACCTGCTGATCGGGGAGTTCGTGCGCGGCGAGACGGTCAGCACATTGTGGCTGGCACTGTCTATGGGGAGTACACTGGCGATTGGTTTTGCTTTTACTGCCTTGGCGGCCACCTTGTTCAGCCGCCCGAGAGTCGTATTTTCCAGCTAGGAATTCTGACATGAAAAAAATCCTGATACCGCTGCTTTTTACTTTCATTTCCATGCCGCTATACGCTGGTGATGCACCCGCCGTAGGCGATGACGCCCCGTCTTTCAACCTGCAGGACCAGAATGGCGACTGGCATACACTGGATGACTACCGTGGCCAATGGCTGGCGGTGTACTTCTACCCCAAGGACGACACGCCGGGCTGTACCACTGAAGCCTGCAACTTCCGCGACAACATCTATGTCTTCAGGGCCATCGGCGCCGAGGTTGTAGGAATCAGCGTGGACGATGTCGAATCGCACAAGGAATTCTCCGACAAGTACAAGTTGCCTTTTGTCCTGCTGGCCGATGAAAACCACGAAATCGCCCGCGCCTACGGCGTGCTCAGGGATTACAAACTGATCAAAATTGCCAAGCGCCAGTCTTTCCTGATAAATCCTGAAGGCAAGATTGCCAAACACTACGATGACGTGGACCCCGATACCCACACCGATGAAGTGTTGGCGGACATCAAGGCGTTTATAGCAGAAGCTGAAACTGGTTGAACAGTGGGAGAAGAATGCGCCAGGTCGGGCATTCCTTCCCAGCGCCAAGTGGCCCATCTCCATGTTGTCTTTCAGACGCAGAAAGTGGCTGTGCAACGACATTCATGGATACGGTCATGGCGAGTAGCTTAATTAAATTTTTCATTAATCTCTTGAAATTGTAACCAAATAGCGTATTCTTGAACCTGAGGTACTGTGTAGGGAAAGGATTCCCTGGAGAATATTGTCATGGAAGACACAACCAAGGCATTAGCCAAATCACTCGATTGGTCCGACCCGGACCAGTTCCCCACCGATCCGGAATCTAACCCGGGACTGGACAGTCCTTCTGTACCAGGACCCGGTGCGGAAAAGCCCGCATCTACAGATGAAAAAGCGCTTGATCGCTGGTTTCTTGAGCAACGTGGCGGCAAACGTGTGCCCAAGCGACTCGATGTTGCCAACGAGCTACTGGTCACCTCCGGCGGCCCGTTGAAAATGACCGGTAATATAACGCTGATCCACGAAAATGGAAGCGTGACGCACGCCAACAACCTCTCGTTGTGCCGTTGCGGGGCGTCAAAGAACAAGCCGTATTGCGATGACCAGCACCTGGATATCGAATTTTTTGACAATGGTTCGATCTCGCAACTCTCCGACTGGATGGCGGTCAACCGGCCACAAACCATCACGGTGACCTGCGTTAAGAACGGTCCATTGAAATTCCGCGGTTACTTGCGGATTTTCAACAAGAAAGGCCAGGAATGCATCACCGTCAGCGGTGCGCTTTGCCGTTGTGGCAAATCCAGCAAGAAGCCGTTTTGTGATAATAACCAGGGGTGCGCCGGCTGCTGATTCCGCCTGCCGGGTGAAAGGCCGTTCCTATTCGCCGTAGTAGATACAACCGGCGTTACAGGTTTCCTGTACGACGATTTTACTGAGGCCCTCGAGCCCGGGCGTCAGCTTTTGCCATATCCACTTGGCGAGGTTTTCGCTGGTTGGATTTTCCAAACCTGCAATCTCGTTCAGGTAATGGTGGTCGAGCTGGTCGTAGACCGGCTGAAAAATGCGCCGTAGCTCGGCGAAATCCATCACCCAACCGTCCGGCTCTCCGACCGGTCCCGATACGTGCACCTCGATGCGAAATGAATGGCCGTGCAGCCGGGCACACTTGTGGCCCGGGGGGACGTTTGGCAAACGGTGGGCCGCTTCCACCTGGAAAACCCTGAAAATATCCATGTGTGAATTGTGACCCCGGCCGGGGCTTCACGCAATGCCTGGAAGATGTTGCAGTTACGATACGGGTTCGAGGGCGTCTGCCGGCGCCGGTCGCTCGAACAGGTTTTCGCACATGGAAGCCAGTACAGCAGCGTGCTCGGCGGAGTCATTCAACGCCGGTATATATTCGAATTTTTCCCCACCGGACCGGATAAAAAGGTCCCGGTAGCGGATGGAAATTTCTTCCAGTGTCTCCAGGCAATCTGCCGCAAAACCGGGACTGATGACCTGCAGGTAGCGCACACCTTGTTCAGCCAAATCCCGGATGACATCATCCGTGTATGGTTGTAACCATTGTTCACGACCGACGCGTGACTGGTAAGCGAGCACGGCCTGGTCCTGGATTTGCAGCACTTCGCTCAATGCCTCCACACTTTGCCGGCATTGTTGTTCGTAGGGGTCCCCAGCCTCGGTCAGGCGTGCGGGTATACCGTGCATTGAAAACAGTACCTTTTCGGCCTTACCGTGCTGTAACTGGAAGTTACGGATCGAACTGGCAACGGAATGTATCCAGCCGGGGTTATCAAAGTACTGCATCACCGGGAGCATTTCCGGTTGCCAGTCCAGCTCAGCCAGGCCGACTTGCACGGCATCGAACACGGATTCGGTGGTGGTAAGGGAGTATTGCGGGTAAAGCGGCAATACGATCAGCCTGGAAACACCGGCGTCGCGCAGTGACGCCAACTGGCCGTGAATGTCCGGCATTCCGTAACGCATTGCCAAACCGACCCGGGCCTTGCCCCGCAACAGGTCCTGCACACCTTGCGCCAGGCCCCGTGAATACACCAGCAACGGAGAACCACCGTCCATCCAGATTTCCCTGTAAGCGGCTGATGTCTTGCCCCTGCGCAGGGGGATAATCAAACAGCGCAACAAGGGTATCCACCACCAGCGTGGCAGGTCGACCACCCTGGGGTCCGACAGGAACTCAGCGAGGAACCGCCCAACATATTTTCGGGTCGGTTCCTGGGGCGTGCCCAGGTTGACCAGTAAAATACCATTTTCAGGCATCGATACACCTTTCGCAGTTGAAATTGCAGCTGTTGTCAAAATACGACACCAGGTTGGATTCTGAAGCCTGCCGGTCAGTGGTTCAAGGGCAATTCGGCATATTCCTATTGCTAACACCTTGGCATGGTTGGCAATATGCTCACCAACCAGCACAAAGCTGCGTCATATTTGCTGAAATTAGCTTGTTGCAGTTTTGCAACATGCTCCAGCAACACCCACGTAAACCGAGATAAGACTTTGTAATTGCAGTTTTTTCTGATAGCATGGCCTTCCAGTTGCCGTGCAACGAGGCTGGATGCTGCCTGCAATGTACAAAAAGGTTTTCTACACCCTGATAACGATGATTTCACTGTTCGCCGCCAGTGCGAATGCTGCGCCCATGGCGTACAGCGTGAACTCGGACGGGCAGGAAGAATCAACCTGGGACAGCCTTTATTTGATCGACCTCGCAACCAGCGGTAGCGAACAACGCAGGGGTCCACTTTTTTCCGGTGTCTACAATCACTTCGATACCGAGGGACTGGCGTTCTCACCCGATGGAACCCTGTGGGGGGTCGATGACGATTCCCGTATCCTGTTCCCGATCAACACCACGACCGGCAGCATCAACTTCACGGAGGTCATCCAGTTGTTTTTCTTGCCTCCTCCTTCCTCGGAGCTTGGTGGTAACGATTTCGGTATGACGTTTGCCTGTGATGGTTCGCTTTACCTGACTTCGGTGGCGACTAATTTGCTGTACAAGCTGGACCTGGAAGGTAATTACGAGGTTGTCGGCAGCCTTGGCGCCAATATCAGCGCCATTGCAGCGATCGGTAATCCGACCCGGCTTTATGGGTTGGGTAATGGTCTGTTGGACAACGGCCAGGTCGATTCCCCGAACCTTTACAGTATCGACGTCGAAGAAACCGGCGCCGCTACCGCAATCGGACCGTTGACCAATGCCCAGCCCTATCACGAAGGCGGGCTGACTTTCGACAGCGAAGGTAATCTGTGGGCCATTACCGATCGCAGCGGGCTCAGTAACCAGCCCAGCCAGGTTTTGAGTATCAATGTCGATACCGGCCTGGCGACCGTGGTCAGCACGACGACGGAGACTGGTTTTGAAAGCCTGGCAATTACGCCACCAAGCAATTGCGAGGCAGTGATGGCGAACGATAGATATCCCGCCATACCTGTGTTGCACCCACTTGGCCTGCTCACCTTCATTCTCGCGCTGATTTTCAGCGGGATCGCTATCCTGCACCGACGTTTTTCCTGATCCTTACCGTTTTTGCAGCCAAACGGCTAGCGTGCCGTCCTTGGCAAGGGAGCATTATTCCCTCCGGACTACGTCTTCCCCTGACACATATGCGGGACTCTGGCAGTACAGTTAATTATGGGACAGCACACGATATTTGGGCTAAACTGCGTACATCCAGAAAAACAGCGGAGTTAACCCATGATTGGTGGAATTAGTGTTTGGCAACTGCTGATCCTTTTACTTATCGTCGTACTGGTATTTGGCACCAAGCGCCTGCGTAACAT
>JAPHTE010000051.1 GCA_026196445.1 Lysobacterales bacterium | reverse complement strand
ATGATACTCGCTGCAAGCTACGTTTTTATCGATTTACTGTTCTTGGGGGGGTAATGAAAATTCATATCCTGGGTGCCTGTGGCACATTCATGGGTGGGGTCGCCATACTGGCCCGGCGAGCCGGGCACGAGGTGTCCGGCGCCGACCAGCATACTTACCCACCGATGAGCACTTTGCTGGAACGCGAGGGTATCACGCTGTTTGAGGGGTACAGCGCGGAACCCATGCATGATGCGCCCGACCTGGTGATTATCGGTAACGCACTGAGCAGGGGAAACCCCGCGGTCGAGTACGTGCTCGACAATCGCCTACGGTTTACCTCGGGGCCGCGCTGGTTCGGGGAAAACTACCTGCGCGACCACAAGGTCATTGCGGTGGCCGGCACCCACGGTAAAACTTCCACCGCCAGCATGGTAGCGTGGATATTGGAACACGCTGGTTTGAACCCCGGTTTCCTGATCGGTGGCGTACCGCTGGATTTCAATGTATCCGCCCGTGATGGTAGCGGTCCATTTGTCGTCGAGGCTGACGAGTACGACACGGCTTTTTTTGACAAGCGTTCCAAGTTCGTGCATTACCGTCCACACATCGCCATCCTCAACAACCTGGAATATGACCACGCGGATATTTTTCCGGACCTGGCGGCCATCGAGACCCAGTTCCATCACCTGATGCGCACCATCCCGGGCAACGGTATCGTCATCAGCAATGGCTCGGATACCAATCTCGAACGGGTGCTGGCGCGTGGCTGCTGGAGCCAGTTACAACGTTTTTCTCTCGATGACAAACACGACTGGCGGGTTGAGATGTTGACTCCTGATGGCAGCGTGCTGCGTTTCAGCTACCAACAACAGGAAGTGGGAGTGCTGGAGTGGTCCCAATGTGGTAGCCACAATGCCCTTAATGCCATGACGGCATTGGCGGCCGCTGTAGCGGCGAACGTTCCTGCCACCACGGCCATCGAAGCGTTGTCGACGTTCAAGGGCGTCAGGCGGCGTCTTGAGATGATCGCGTTGCACGATGACATCCATGTTTATGACGACTTCGCGCACCACCCGACCGCTATCAGGCTTACACTCGAGGGATTGCGGCGTAAAGTTGGCAACGCGCGCATCCTGGTGGGCCTGGAACCCCGCAGCAATACCATGCGCGCAGGTGTACATGCCGACGAACTGGGGCCGGCGTTGATTGCGGCTGACCGGGTCTGGTTGAAAACCTCCGAGGGTATCGACTGGGACCCGAAGGTCGCGCTCGCGGCACTCGAGGGCCGTTGCAAGATCGTTACACGTGTCGATGACATGCTCAATGAAATGCAGGCCAGCCTGGCGCCGGGCGACCATGTTGTTTTCATGAGCAACGGTGGTTTCGAGGCAGCGCCCAAACGGCTCGCAGCTCATTTGAAAGACAGGTGAGCAGCATCGATATTCCGTTGTTCCCGCTACCGGTGGTGCTGTTCCCGGGTGGCCGTTTGCCACTGCGGATATTTGAACCACGTTATCTCGACATGGTGCGGGAATGCAGCGCCAAGGACGGGTTTTTTGGTGTCTGCCTCGTCAATAACCAGGAAGAAACGAACAGGCCCGCCACCCACCTGCGTGTTGGAACCACGGCGAAGATTACCGATTTCTCAACCCTCGATGACGGTTTGCTGGGTATAGTCGCCAGGGGTGAGCACCGCTTTATCATCCAGTCGACCCGGATGCGGGACAATGGTCTTTTGATGGCTGAGGTTAATCTGCTGGATGAAGCGGTGTTTGTCGAAACACCCGACGAATACTCGGTGTTATCCCTGATCGCCGGACGCATGATGGAGCACCTGGGTGAAAACTATCCCTCGTTCCAGCCGGCCGATTTGCAGGATGCGACCTGGCTCGGCTACCGGCTTTCAGAGTTACTGCCGCTGGAAAATGCTGAACGCCAGTCCCTGTTGCAACTCAGTGATCCCTTGCAGCGTTTACAGGTGCTGCTGGAGTTGTTGCCCCGTTTTCAGGAGTCCGGCGAATCCTGAGGGCTCTTGATCAGCAGCATGTCATCGACGGGTTTCTGTACATGGAAAACACTGGTTTCCCGGGCCAGTTTTTGCAACGCTTCAGCTGCCGGCGGACGCGCACTCCAGTAACTGAACAGCTTCATTCTCTGCACCAGTAACTCCTCCGCCACCAGGCCCAGGTATACGGCCTGCCCACCAGGTTCCAGACGTACGCCGGAATCCCAGATTCGCACGGTTTCCTGGCGCATCGGATCACCACCCAGGCGGTGCATCAACAGGCTGTCGGCGTGACCCAAAAAATCTCGTTTCAGCGGCGGCAGAGTGGTCTCATCAGGCGCAGGATTCATGGACAAAATGATCCAGCGCCAATTGGCCGGTTGCGCCTTTTGCCAACCGTGGCTTTCCAGCGCATGCGCCAGTTCTGCCGGTTTGCCGGCAAACTGGAAATTGAACTCCCGCACCGCCACGTTCTTCGACTGGGTGCGTTCACGTGGCAGGCTTCTCCATGCTTCACCCCACCAGTTCTGTCCGGGTAGTACCTGTTCCGACAAAGGCTGTTTTAGAACTTCGATGTCCTGGTCAAGGTTCTTATCGACTTGCCAGACGAACGTGACGGTCAGCATGCCAAAGAAAATCAGGCTCGCGGCCATGCCGTTGAAGGGTCGTAGCGCACGTTGGCGATACGCGATACCAACCACGAATGTCCAGGCCATGCCAAGCGCCATACCCATCAGCGCGCCACTGAACCAATCGAGACCGAGGTACAGCCTGGCCAGCAGCATCAGCACCAGTAACAGGCCCGTGATCACGTAAGGCCATTTTCGCTTCCGGCGGCGTATTTCCCTGGCAACCATCACGGCAAAGTAACCCAGTATCACGGTTGCCAGTGTCAACGCCGCACTCGGGTCGTGCGGTGCGCTGGCCCCTTCCCCGGTGAATATCGGTGTGGACCGCAACGTCCAGCCCAGCAACAACTGCAGCACCACGCCACCGCCCATAGCCACCAGCCAGTGCAAGGCCGCTTTTTGCCGGCCCGCACCGATCAACCATAGCAACACCGCGACCGACGTCGGTATCAGTACCCACAGGCGTGACAACTGGGTCAATGCGACCATCAACGGGTCCGCGATGTGATTTCTGAGACTTAGTGCGTAATCCTGTACGAGCTGGTCGATGGTTTGTGGGTGGGTGGAAAACGGTGAAAGGAACAGCAACAGCACCGTACCCCAAATGATCAGTACCAGTAACAAGCCCATCATCGTGATGGACAGCACTTCCGGTTGTGATGAATCCAGTAATGGCCCGACGATGCGCCCGAAAGCCGGGTGCCGCCGTAACCAGCGGATAAAGTGTCTCAGCCAGCGCGCAGACCGGCTGGCGAGAAATTCGTAAACGGTCCAGATCAACCACCAGGTAAACCACAGGGTCACCACCGCGATCACCAGCATCAGGGACAACCGCCCAGCGTGCTCGGACGCGACATCCAATGACGCGCCAAACAGCATGCCGGGAACCAGGTAAGCGGGTGTCCAGGCAATGCACGCGGGTATATCCACCAGCAGGAAACGGCGCGGTGACAGGCCCAGCATACCCGATGTGACCGGGATCACTGGTCTCAACGGCCCGATAAAACGCCCGATGACAACACTTTTCGGACCGTGTACGCGGAAATAGTCACGCCCCCTTTCCAGCATTCTCGGAAAACGGCTGAACGGCCAGGTCACGGCCAGGTGTTCACGGTAGCGGCGGCCAATGGCGTAACTGGAAACGTCACCCGCCAGTGCGCCCAAACTGCCCCACAACCAGATCGGTGTCATGTCCATTGCACCCAGGCTGATAAAAGCGCCCAGGCCAAACAGGATGATAATGCCGGGCACCAGGATACCCACGAATGCCAGTGATTCGACAAACGACATGACAAACACCCAGAAGCCGGCCCAACCGGGATTGTTCCCGAGCCAGTCAAGCAGGCCTTGTGTCCATGTGGTTTCCATTGGCGATCGTTTCACACGCGGTGATTCAACAGGCCGCTATAATACGGGATTGATGCGATGTCTGCGCGGTGCAGGACCCGTTGATATCCCCCACCCTGTGATGGTAATGGTCAATAACAACAACAAGGAACGCAGATATGTTGAGTCATTAACCGGTTTACGCGGTGTGGCCGCCCTGTTCGTATTCATATTTCACTATGGATCACTCAACCCGGGTATCCGGCTGGATCTGAGCATACCCGTCATTGGCCCGGCCCTGCAGTTTCCCCTGGGCTTTGGTTTTGCAGGTGTCGACCTGTTTTTCGTGTTGAGCGGTTTCCTGCTGACCCTGCCTTTCGCCCGTTTTGCATTGGCGGGGGAAAAACACCCGTCGCTGGGGCGCTACTACAAGCGGCGGTTGTTACGGGTATTTCCAGCGTATTACGCGCAGCTCATCATCATCCTGGTAGCGGGTGCCTGGTTCGTCACCTGGAAACCGCTGGATGGTGTTTCGCTGCTGGCCCACCTGCTCATGTTTTTCAATATGGGGTGGCAACAGGTCCGGCCGATGGTTGGTCTTTGGTGGACCTTACCCGTTGAATTTCTGTTTTATCTTGTACTGCCCGCCGCCGCTTTGTTCCTGCGGCCCAGGCGTTGGATCGTTTTCCTGCCGGCCTGTGTTTTGTTGAGTATCCTGTACCGGTACTGGTCCGCAGCACATCTCGGTACGGTAACCCCGGCCGGCGTTTTTTTGCTGGCCTCGCAATTACCCGGCTCACTACCCGAGTTTTTTCTCGGTGCGACCGCTGCGCTCATTGTTCAGTGGTTTGATATCAAGGCCATTCCAAAACCACCGGACTGGTTACTCGAAACCCTGTTTCTGCTGGGGGTTGTATTGACGGTCATGTGGCTATGGAACGTGTTGCTGCCGAACGTCTCGAGTTACTGGCGGGGGCACTGGAGCATGTTGATCGCGCCCTCAGTGCTGGGGATACCTTTGTCGTTGATGGTGATCAGCCTCTACTGGGGCAGCCGGCTCGGCCGGATCCTTTTTGCCAACCCGGTGATTTATTACCTGGGTTTGGTCAGTTACAGCCTGTACCTGTGGCACTTCGTCGTCTTGCAACAAATTCCGGTCGTACTGGGCGAGACTGATACTCAACTGAGCGGCCTGTCCAGGTTCCTGGTTTCTACCGCCGTTGTCGTGCTTGTCTCCAGCGCCAGTTATTTCCTGTTTGAACGTCCGTTTTTCCGCTTAAGACAAAAAACCCGCCAGTAACCCGCCTTAGCGGCTGCACAGCGCGAATGCTTCTCTGGCAGCCGCGATGGTTTGATCAAGGTGCTCCGTGGTATGCGCCGATGAAACAAACCCCGCCTCGTAAGCCGATGGCGCCAGGTAAACGCTGCGCTCCAGCATGGCGTGGAAGAATCGTTTGAAAGCGTCGATGTCTACCGCGCCCGACTGTTCGAAGTTGACGATCTGTTTCTCCGCTGTGAAAAACAGGCCAAACATGCCGCCGACCCGGGTGGTCGTAAACGGTACACCCGCCTGGTCTGCCTCGGCCTGTAAACCATTGGTCAGCGCCCGGGTAGTTTCGGCCAGGTTTTTATAAAAATCGTCGGCAGTTACCAGGTCCAGCGTTGCAAGGCCTGCTGCCATGGCTACCGGGTTTCCCGACAGGGTTCCGGCCTGGTAAACGGGGCCGCTTGGCGCGACCAATTCCATGTATTCACGTTTACCGCCAAAGGCGCCCACCGGCATTCCGCCACCGATGACTTTGCCAAAGGTCGATAGGTCCGGTGTGATTCCGTACAGGGCCTGCGCACCGCCCAGGGCTACGCGGAAACCGGTCATCACTTCATCAAAAATCAATAACACGGTGTACTTGTCACACAAGGCCCGCAGACCTTTGAGATAACCCTCGAGCGGGGGAATGCAATTCATGTTACCCGCCACCGGCTCGACGATAATGCAGGCGATGTCTTCACCCTGGGATGCCAGGCATTCCTCCACTGCAGCCAGGCTGTTGAATGGTAAGGTCAGGGTCAGGTCGGCATAAGCCGATGGCACGCCCGGTGAGTTGGGTACACCCAATGTCAGGGCACCACTACCCGCTTTGACCAGGAAAGCATCGGCGTGGCCATGGTAACAACCCTCGAATTTGACCACCCGGTCACGGCCGGTCGCCGCGCGTGCGACACGGATGGCGCTCATGGTGGCCTCGGTACCGGAATTAACCATGCGCACCATGTCCATGCCGTCGATCAATTCACAAATCCTTTCTGCCATGGCCACTTCAGCAGCAACCGGCGCACCAAAACTCAAGCCTTTATCGGCTGCCGCGTGAACCGCCCTGAGCACGTCAGGGTGGGCGTGTCCCGCAATCATCGGGCCCCAGGAACCCACGTAATCGATATAGGCCCGGCCGCTGACGTCATACAGGCAGGCACCTTCGGCACGATCAAAAAATACCGGGTCACCACCGACCCCGTTGAATGCGCGAACCGGGGAATTGACCCCGCCGGGAATGCGCTTTCGCGCCTGCTTGATCAGGTCTTTACTGCTGATCATTTTCTGGCTCCGGATACTTGAAAAAAGCCATTTTAACCTGCAAAACGGTTAAAGAAGATTTTGCTATGATCGAAATGTGATCTACCCCCACAGCAAAGGAAATATTAAATGAATCAATCAACCGGTGTTACGCGGGATAAACGCAACGCGATGTTTGGCGGTGTATGTGCCGGCCTGGCGCGGCATTTTGGCTGGTCGGTTACGGGAACCCGCGTTGTTTACGTGCTGGCCTCGGTGCTCTCGGCCGCATTTCCGGGGATCATTGTTTACCTCATCCTGTGGCTGATCCTGCCTGAATCCGATTAAGTCGTATTTGCCCATCTTGCTCTATCCGGAGTAAGCGCTGGAAAATTGGCAGAAATTCAGATATTTCAACTGTCCAAGAATCGACCTGCAAGACAGGGAAGTGTGCTGCTTTTTCAAGCACTGACGATTCGGCTTTCCAAGCTACCATCGCCCCGCAGTTCCAGCCAGCGGCAGGCGGGAGCGAGGGTATCAGCGGTAAATGTATCCATACCGGGAACACCGTTGATCGCACTGGACGGGCTGCCCAGCATGGCCACACCGTTCCTGTCGGCTTCGAAAACCTGGTGAACGTGGCCCCAAACCACCGCCTTGATATCCGCGTGGCCATCAATTAATTGCAGCAGTGGTTCAGGCTCCAGCAGGCGATGCTTGTCAATCCACGGGCTGTTCACCAGCACGGGTTGGTGGTGCAGGGCAAGCAGGCGCGGCCGGCCACTGTCCTGTTCTAGGGTTGCTTGCAGTTGCTGTAAGGTATTGTCACTCAGCCGTCCGTGCGGCTTGCCAGTTGCGCAGGAATTCAGGCGGATGATCTGCCAGCCACCGTGGTATGAATAACACGGTGTGTCCGATGGGCTGCTGGGGAAGAACTGCGCCATGAGATCAGCGTCATCGTGATTACCCGGTAGTGCCAATACTGGAACACGCAGTTTCCAGAACAGGTCTCTCAAGCCGCGGTATGAGGCCGTACTTGCATCCTCGCTAAGATCACCGGTGGCCAGTACCAGGTCGGGTTTGTGCGCTTTTAACCGGGCCAGTAATCGCTCCAGGTTCGCCCACGCATCGATGCCACGGTAGTGTGTTTTCCGCGCGGCAGGAAGGTGGCAATCCGTTATCTGCGCGATGTGGATGCTGCCATTCATGTTTGTTTTCCGTTTGTCATCGTTTCGGCATATTTGTGTCTTGGTACTGTCATAAGCGCTTCGTAAGATACACCCATTACTCAGGAGCAGATATGAAAGTTTTCGTACCGGTTAGCGATGAAATGTTAATGGATGGCATGATTCCCCATGAATTGGTCGCCTACCATCCCGGTATGCTGTTGTTGGCCCAACATCCAACTGTTGCTCAGTCTATTTCGACGGTCAAGCGATCACCCAGTTCAACCCCCAGCTCCGACACGGTACCCGCATTCAACTCCAGCACGAACTTGGCCGGAACCTTGCTCGGATAGGAAGGGCAGTACCTGACCCTGCAAGGTGGTGTGTCCGCCGAGATACTGACCAACTCCAGGTCCGTGTTGAAATACAGGATGTCCAGCGGTATCCGCGTGTTCTTCATCCAGAACGACCGCGGCGCGGCACGTGGGAATATGAACAACATACCCGCATCTTCGGCCAGGCTGTCCCTGAACATCAAACCAAGTGCCTGTTTTTCACGTGTGTCGGCAATTTCAACACTGAAGCGCTTGCCGCGAAGCTCAACCGCTGGCTCGCCCGAAGCACAGGCCGTGCAGGCCACCAACATCAGGGTACAAAGCAAAAACCGCATGTTGAAAATCCAGTCAGGAGATAATTGCATGATAACAAGCAATCAATAAGCAGTGACAGTGAAGAGCGATTACTCACACGGACAAACGATAGCCAGTGAGGTGGTTGTTTCCGTATTTATGCAGCACGGAAGACTTACGGGTTTTCAAAAACACTTTTAAGAACTATTTTTGTTTATTCAAATAAGTATGCACTTAAAAAAATCCCGGCTTTCGCCGGGATCTGTTTTTGGGTTTTGATGCCCTGAAAGAAGCAATCTTTAATTGACGTTTGCGACCCGCGCATTGGGCGCAGCCTCGACATCCAAGGCCATCATCACGTCACCGTAACGCGCGGGATCGATATCGCCCATGATATTGACCACTACGACTTCATCATTGTCCGCAGAAACAATCGTCAGGCCCCGCACACCGGAGTCGGACTCCTTCGCGTACATCTGCACCAACTCCCCCTCTTCGCGTATCAACATAACGGGGGTCCAACCGTCATCACCCAGCTTATGGCCCATGCGCTCGAAGTTCTGTGTGATTTTCTCGTGGTCACCGTAGACCTCGTAAATACGTACGCGCACACCGTCCAGACTTCTCAATAACGCCTGGGTTTCAGGGTCATCATCCAGGAATCTCGCGGCAAAACGAAGTACGGTTGGCCCCAGCGACAGGGACATCGTGCGGTCAGTCTCGGCCATGCCTGGAGAATCCAGGTTGGCAAAACCTTCGTTATAACGAGGTGCGGTGATGCCACAGGCGCTGAGCATAAACACCAGGACCGTTGCGCAAACAACGGTCCTGAATGCCCCCGGGAAAGGATTCAGTGCAGGTTTCATATTCAGTCCACGTCGACCTTGCCATTGATGTGGACGTCGAAACCTTCCATGACTTTGCCAATCTGCCTGGGGTCCAGTTTGCCGATGATATTGATGAACATCACTTCTTCGTCGTCCACCGTCATGACCGTCATACCCTCCATGACGGATTCATTGAGCTTCATGTAGATCAATACCTGTTCATCGTCCTCGTTGATCTGCACGACCGGTTCCCAGCCCTTCTTTTTCAAGGTGCTTTTCACTTCGGTGAACTTGTCCCGCGCAACGGCCGGGTCTCGCTCGATGGGGTAACCAAATACCCTGACGCCCTTCAATTCAGACATGATCTTGGCGGCTTCGGGGTCGCTGCTTTCGCTCATCGCACCCACGAACTGCAGCAGCGTACCGCCGATATTGATGGATATGGAGGGTTCACCATAAGTGGCGGACAGGTCGCCGAAATCAATATAGCCGTCCAGCTTTTTCAATTCGTCTTCCTGGGCCAATACCGGCATTGAAAGTAACGCGCAAAATGCGCCAATTAATACGGTTTTCAACATTTGAAGTTTCATGCTTCTTTCTCCTTCGAGGTTTCATACTGTGTCTTGAGGTTTCTGATCACGGATCCGGCGATGGCGTCGGACATCGTGCTGCCAACGGTTGTTTCAATTTCACGGCCGGTGAACTGGCCGACCCGGTCGAGGTAGGCAAACGCAATCGCCAGGTCCTGGCGGGCTTGTTCAATTTCCTCGGCCGATGGTGTATCCGGTTGCATCAGGCTGGCCACCACCAGCACCAGTGGTACGACCGCGGCCGCCATGACCCAGCGTGGCTGTAAGATGCGCAGCGTCCGTGCTGGTCTGTATTCTCGGGGAATTGCCCGCAACCGCTTGCGCAGGCTGTCAGGCGCACGTTCAACCCGCACCGAGCTCATTGCTTTTTGCAATTGGTAGGCTTCGATAATGGCGCGTGCCAGGTCCCTGTCGTCAGTTGCCTGTGTTTTCAGCGCTTCAGCATTGCTATCGCTCAATTCGCCATCCAGCAACGCGTTGATCTGTTCTTCCCATTTTTCATCATAATCATTCATGGTCTTACCTCGGCTAACTGCTCCCGCAGTTGCTTCCTGGCCCGGTGCAGATAGGTCTTGACCTGCGCCAGGCTCAATTCCAGCATCCCGGCCACTTCTTCGTAGCTGTGCTGGTTGATATCTCTTAACACCACCAGTGAGCGGTAGGGTTCTTTCAACCTGCCAATGGCCCGCTTCAGCCAGAGTCCGGTTTCGCTGTTGCTCGCACCTTGTAAGGGACCACTATCATCCGCTGACATGTAACTTTCATCGAACTCCACGTTGTCCTTTCTGCGCCGCAGGCGATCGAGGCATCCGTTGCGGGTCACTTTCATCAACCAGGGACCGACCCGCTCGGGGTCAATGTTGTCCTGGTTGTGCCACAACTTCACAAAAGCCTCCTGGGTTGCATCTTCCGCCTCCTGTGCATCCTTCAGGATATAGCGGGCCACCGTCCAAGCCTGATCCTGGTATTGTCTGACCCACTGGCGGTATCTTCTGCTCATGACACCAGAATAAACGCAAGCCAGCGTAAATGGTTACAGAAATCGCCAAAAACCAGGTATGTTGAAAAACTGGCTGCCTCGCTCTTGAAATACAGACCACATATCCCCAACTCTGCAGGCAGACTGGGCAGTACCGCAAAAGCGGTTCCCCAGGTACCAATACAGGCCGAAACGACAGTGCCGTGGCGGCTTTAATATTCAATTGATATATTTGGGAGAACTTCAAATGAACCTTCGTCCTTTACACGATCGCGTGATTGTGAAGCGAATGGAAGAAGAACGTATGTCCGCTGGCGGCATCGTCATTCCAGACTCTGCGACAGAAAAACCTATCCGTGGTGAAGTACTCGCTGTGGGAAACGGCAAAATTCTCGAGAACGGTGAAAAACGCGCGCTGGACATCAGTGTGGGTGACAAAATCCTGTTCGGAAAATATTCGGGAACAGAAGTCAAGGTCGATGGCGAGGAACTGCTCGTCATGCGCGAAGAAGACATCATGGCGGTTATCGAAAACTGATAACCCCTAACATATTTGAATAACGAGGATTAGACAATGAGTGCGAAAGACGTACGTTTTGGCGAAGACGCCCGCAGCAAGATGCTGCGTGGTGTCAACGTTTTGGCCGACGCGGTCAAGGTAACATTGGGGCCCAAGGGCCGTAACGTGGTGCTGGAAAAAAGCTTTGGTGCACCCACGGTCACCAAGGATGGTGTTTCAGTGGCCAAGGAAATCGAGCTTGAGAATAATTTTGAGAACATGGGCGCACAGATGGTCAAGGAGGTTGCCTCCAAGACGTCTGATATCGCTGGTGACGGAACCACGACAGCTACCGTGCTGGCCCAGGCCATGCTGCGCGAAGGCCTGAAGGCCGTGGCTGCCGGTATGAATCCGATGGACCTCAAGCGTGGCCTGGACAAGGCAGTTGCTGGTGCGGTTGAAAAATTGCACAGCATTTCAGCACCTTGCACCGACAACAACGCCATTGCACAGGTTGGTTCCATTTCCGCAAACTCCGACATGGAAATCGGCGAGTTGATCGCCGAAGCCATGGATAAGGTGGGTAAAGAAGGTGTCATCACCGTTGAAGATGCTTCCGGATTGTCCAATGAACTGGACGTAGTGGAAGGTATGCAGTTTGACCGTGGCTACCTGTCACCTTATTTTATCAATGACCAGTCGACCATGAGTGTTGACCTGGAGAACCCGTACGTCCTGTTACACGACAAGAAGATCAGCAACGTTCGTGACCTGTTACCGATTCTTGAGTCGGTTGCCAAGTCCGGCAACCCGTTGTTGATCATCGCGGAAGATATCGAAGGTGAAGCACTGGCAACGCTGGTGGTCAACTCGATCCGCGGCATCGTCAAGGTTTGCGCCGTCAAGGCACCTGGCTTCGGCGATCGCCGTAAAGCCATGCTGGAAGACATCGCGATCCTGACGGGCGCGACCGTTATATCCGAAGAAGTTGGCCTGTCCCTGGAAAAAACCACCATGGAAGAACTGGGTTCTGCCAAGAAGGTCCAGATCACCAAGGAAAACACCACGATAATCGATGGTGCCGGCAGCAGTGACGACATCGGTGGGCGGGTTAACCAGATCCGCGCCCAGATCGAAGAAGCGACTTCCGATTACGATCGTGAAAAACTGCAGGAACGTGTCGCCAAGTTGGCTGGCGGTGTAGCTGTCATCAAGGTCGGCGCCGCCACCGAAGTCGAAATGAAAGAGAAAAAAGCCCGTGTTGAAGACGCTCTGCACGCAACCCGTGCTGCGGTCGAGGAAGGTGTTGTACCCGGTGGTGGTGTTGCCCTGGTTCGTGCACTTGAATCCGTCAAGGGTATGCAGGGTGACAACGAAGACCAGAACGTTGGTATCGCCATCGCCTGTCGCGCCATGGAAGAACCCCTGCGCCAGATCGTCAGTAACGCCGGTGCGGAAGGTTCTGTCGTGTTGAATAACGTCAAGCAGGGCGAGGGTAACTATGGCTATAACGCCGCCACTGGCGAATATGCCGACATGATCGAGTCCGGTATCCTGGATCCGACCAAGGTCACGCGTTCCGCTTTGCAGAATGCAGCCTCCATCGCCGGACTAATGATTACGACCGAGGCCATGGTGGCCGAACTGCCCAAGGAAGAGGCATCCTCCGGTGCGCCGGATATGGGTGGTATGGGTGGTATGGGCGGTATGGGCGGCATGATGTAAATCAGCCGGCTCAAATGCCCCGTGGGGGTGTTGCCTTTCGCCTGCTACACCGGTCATTACCGTTTTGGTAACTCCCGGTACGCAGACTCAGGCGTCTACCCACGAGCCATTTGTTCTCACCTGATTCGAGAGAATCAAAGAAAAACCTCGCTTCGGCGGGGTTTTTTTTGGTTGCCCATTAAACTCCTGGCTTGATTACAGCCCGCGCCTTGCTGCGAACCAAAAGTCCTCACCCATATTTGGGTGATAAAGAAACCCCGCCAAACGGTGGGGTTTTTTTGATCGGCAGCTGCAGAAAATCCCTTTTTGCAAAATTATTGTCTACAGTTAAATGACACCACATTGCCATTGAGAAAATAACAATGATAAGAAGGCGCACTTAATGTTATTGAGGGTTAACAGTTTCTGGTTTAGCAGTTTGATTCTCTCAGCAGCAATGCCGCTTTTTGCCGGGCAACCAGACAATTCTGACGACGAGGATACTTCCCTCGAACTGGTAGAGGTCGTTGCTCAACGGGTCGCTAATCTTCAGCCTGCCAGTACCTACGCCACTTCTGTGACCCGGCTTCGCTTTGATCCACAAATTGATATTCAGGCCCGTGGTTTGCCTGAGGGTCAGGCGGACGTCTCCATTCGTGGTGGATTATTTGAAAACACCAGCTTCAAGTTGGGCGCAGTAACCATTTTTGACCCGCAAACGGGTCACTACGCTTCGGAACTTCCGATCGACCCCGACATGCTGACCCCGCCCGAGTTATTGACGGACAGTCAAAACAGCATCCATACCTTCAATGCCACGTTGGCAACATTGAGTTATGCATTTGCAGATATCAAGGAAGGCGGTGCCGCCCGTATTGGCTTTGGCACAGACGCGTTGCGTTTTCTTTCTGCCAGGACCAGCCGCAACAAAGCCCTCGCACACAACCGTTTGGCAGGATTGTCTCTGTCTGCCGCGGCTTCGAGCGGAGACGGCACATTACCTTTTGGTGATCATGAGTTCAAACGTTTCGCCGGCCACCTGCAATTGCTGGGTGATAACCAGCAGAGCAATGTCATCTTTGGTTACCAGGATAAATTTTTCGGCTGGCCCGGAGCCTACACCGGTTTCGCTTCCTTGCCGGAAACGGACCATGTCACACAGGGCCTGGTGGTTATGGACCATCGCCAGTCCGGTTCTAATGGCTGGTGGCAACTGGCCGGAGCCTATCGCTGGCTCCTGGATGATTATGACTTTGACAGACGTACGGTCGAATCAGGTGGCCCCGGTTCATTCGAACACGAGACACGTAGTTTCTCCGTCGGAATCAATGGGGCTCAGTCGACAGGCAACACGGAATGGAACTACTCGGTACTGCTGGCGGCAGACCGCCTCGTAAGCTCGACCGACCTGGTTAATGGCTTTTTCAACTCTCGCACCTACCTGAGTATCAGCCTGGCGCCCGGTTGGTGGTGGTCGCTGGATTCCGGTGCCGCACTGCATGTCACGACCGGTGTGCGGGCCGATCTTTCCAATCGTGACGAGGATATTCTGTTGCCACTGGGCAATATCAGGTGGACCCGATCACTGGATAACAGGACCCACAGTGTCGCGCTGGATGTGTCCAGAAGCTCACAACTACCCGGTTATACCGCTTTGAATTCGCGACCAACTGGTCTGTTTGGTGGCAATCCTGATCTGGGTCGTGAGTTGTCGACCAGCCTGACGATCAGCTATGACCTTAACGCAGGCGCCTGGCATACGCGTGCAACCTGGTTTGTTCGTCACGATGACGATCTCGTTGACTGGACCTTCCGGCAGGGTGCGCCCTTTGCCCGGCAGGCCAATCCGGTCGATCTGGATGTAACCGGCGTTGAATTTCTTCTGGAATGGACTACAGGCAAATGGTATGTAACGAGTGCTTATACATTTATTGACAAAGACGCGGACTATGGCACCGCTGAAGTCGATGCCAGTTATTACGCCCTCAATTTTGCACGTCATCGCGCTACGCTCGCGATTCAATACAAGCCCTCTTCCGATTGGGCGTTCCGTTTTGATAACGAGTGCCGGCTTCAGCAAGACAACCCATTGCGCAATAGCGAACGGCGCGCATGGTTGTCGGCTTTCTCGGTCAGTTGGAAGGTTCCGGTCATCACGAACCTGCGTCTGGACCTGGTCGCAGACAATTTGACCAATAGTGATTTTGAAGAGTTTCCCGGAACACCGGCATATGGTCGTCAACTGGGTCTGGCCCTGAACCTCGATTGGTAATTATCCCGGCTCAGGTTATCGATGCAACAGTTGGTTCAGGCCGCTGACATCAGCTTTTATGAACATACCGGTCAAACCTGTCTTTTTGAATCGTATCCATTCAACCCTCCACCGTTATAATCTATGCATGCTTTCAATCGGCCAGAACCCTGTGTTGGATCTCAGTCCGTTTCTGGACCAGTTGGTGAATCGACACCCGGACTGGGTAGATGAACTGAATACATCGGGCCGGTTTGAAACAACGGATCCACCAAGCGGTGATCGCCTGTCACGAGATATTGAAAGCCTCGGCCTGGATTCAGCGCTTCGCCAATTTCGTAACCGGGAAATGTTGCGTTTGATCTGGCGTGACCTGGGTGGATTGGCCCCGGTCGATGAAACCCTTGCGGACTTGAGTGTGCTCGCGGAAACCTGCCTGCAAGCTGCTGTCGATCACCACGTCCATGATATGCAGAAGAAATACGGTATACCGAGAAACCAAGAGGGACGGGGGCAGGAGATAGTGGTGATCGGTCTCGGCAAACTCGGTGGGTATGAACTGAATCTATCTTCCGATATCGACATCGTGTTCTGTTATCCCCAACAGGGCGTGTGTGATGGTCAGCGGGGCCTGGCCAATGAACAGTTCTTCACGCGCCTGGCCCGCAATATCATCCGCAGCCTTTCCATGGTGACCGCAGACGGCTTTTGCTTCCGTGTCGACACACGCCTGCGCCCTTTCGGGGAATCCGGTCCGCTGGTCAGTAGTTTTGCAGCACTTGAACAGTACTACCAGCGAGAAGGGCGGGACTGGGAGCGCTATGCCCTGATCAAGGCAAGACCTGTCGCGGGTGACCTCGCTTCAGGTCGGCGCTTACTGCAAATTCTGAAACCATTCATTTATCGCCGATACATTGATTTTGGCGCCATCGAAGCATTGAGAGACATGCACGCGAGCGTTCGCGAGGACGCCCTCAGCAAGAACCGTCTCGACGACATTAAACGGGGGCCGGGTGGAATCAGGGAAATCGAGTTTCTGGTACAGGCATTTCAGTTACTTCGCGGTGGACGGGAGCACATATTGCAAACCACTTCTGTCCTGAAGGCCGCAGACGGTTTGAAGCAGCTGCAGGTGCTGCCCGCTGAAACCATAGACAGGCTGCTCGATGCCTACCGATTTTTGCGCAGGGTGGAAAACCGTGTACAGGCTTTGCATGATCAACAAACCCACAGGGTTCCAACGGGAGTTGACGGTTTGCGGGTTGCCAGGGCCATGGAATTCGAGGAATACGATGAGTTCCTGGCTGCCTTGCAGAACATTCGACAAGACGTGCAGGACCTGTTCGAAGACAGCTTGCCGCAAGCCGCCAGCGAAACCGGTGAAGACAACCCGTGGTATTCCGCATGGCGCAAGATGCGCAACACACGACGGACGGATACACCGGACTCTCCAAACGCCAGGCCACTGGCGGACTTTGTTAAGCGATTGAACCGTCTGTCATTGAGCCAGCGCGCTGCACGCCGCCTTGACCAGTTCATGCCCGTTTTACTGCAACGCATCGATGCCCTGGCGCTTGAAGATGCAATCGTATACCGGGTCTTGGACCTGGTTTCCGCTGTTTGCCAACGCAGCGCCTACCTTTCGTTGCTGGTACAGAATCCAGACGCGACTGATCGTATGCTGGAATTGTTTTCCATCAGCCAGCGTGTCGCCCAGACTGTTACCCGTTACCCGGCGTTGCTGGATGAGTTGATCGATCCCAGTCTCGGCGCCAGGCCTCCGGAAATCGAAGGTATCAGAGCCGGGCTGGACCACGTCCTGGCCGGAATAACGGACACCGAGGCTGCGCTACAGGCCTTGAATGATTTCAAGCAGATCATCACGCTGCGTATCGCGGTCGCAACATTGCAATCAACGATTACGGCCACCCGGGCCATGACGCTACTCAGTCACCTGGCTGGTGATTTGGTGCAGTCTGTTTTAGACCTGGCGCTGCTGGATATGTATAACCGTCACGGAAGTTTACCCGGCCCAGAGCTTGCCGTGATCGCTTATGGCAGCCTGGGTGCTGAAACACTGGGTTTTGATTCCGACCTGGATCTCATATTCCTGTACCAGTCCACGACCAACTTGTCAGAAGGCCCACGCCCAATAACAGCCGAACGCTACCACACCGGTGTCGCCCGGCGCATGTTGAGTCTGTTGTCCGCCAGTACACCGGCCGGAAAGTTGTACAGCATAGATGCCCGGTTAAGACCGAACGGGCGGGCCGGTCTCCTGGTTTCCAGCCTCGAAGCATTTTCCCGTTACCAGGCCGAAGAGGCCTGGACCTGGGAATTACAAGCCCTGACACGTGCGCGGCCCGTTGCAGGCAACAGTGCTGTTGCTGAGCGGTTCGTCGATATACGCCGCTCGGTCCTTAGCCAGGAGCGGGAAACAGAACAGGCCCGGCGGGAAATACTTGAGATGCGGTATCGAATAGACGATCAGCATAGTGGTACTGAATCGCTCAAGTACGCACCTGGGGGCTTGCTGGATATCGAATTCATCGTACAGCTGGGCGTCCTGCTCAAAGCCGGCCAGTTCCCGGCAGTCATGAAATCCACGCGTTGCGATGAACAGATTCAAGCACTGCACAGGTGTGGCTGGTTTAACGACAACGGGACGGAAATCCTGCAAACTGCATTCGCCCGCTTGCAAAACCACCGTTTGCAGTCCTCTCTGCTCGACCAGGAAACCGGTGCCGAGAAAGGGCCACTGCTGGAAATCGCTGCTGCATTATGTGACGACATATTGAGGTAGAATACAGCATCAATTTTTGTGGAGATGGTATCTTGACGCATCATTCCGACACCCGGGACAAAGACCTGGGACAGACTAACAGGTCCAAGGTTGAGGTCAGCCACGACCAATTACCGCTTTCCTGCCCCATGCCTGAACAGAAGTTGTGGAACGCGCATCCACGTGTTTTTTTACCCATCGAGGACAATGGAGAAGCCGATTGTCCCTACTGCGGTACACATTACACGTTAAAAGACCTCTGATTCATCATGCACGTGGTACAAGCCCTGGTGTCCCTTGGCATTGGCGGCTCGGAAATGGTCGCCGTCGAAATCACCGAGTACTTGCGTGCTAACGGTCATCGTGTAACGGTCGTCGCGGCCAATGGCCCGCTCAAGGAGCGTATCGATGATTGCGGCGCCGAGTTCCTGGACTGGTCCATCGGACGCAAGCGGCTTGGTACCCTGCGTTTTATCCGGATGCTGCGGTCATGGATCCTGGAAAACAGCCCGGATATTGTGCACGTTCATTCACGTCTGCCCGCCTGGGTCTGTTACCTCGCCATCCGTGGTCTGCCTGCTGACCAGCGGCCGGTTTTTATCACCTCGATGCATGGTCAGTATTCGGTCAGTGGTTACAGTGCAATCATGGCCCGTGGTGACCACGTTGTTGCCGTTTCCGGGCATATTCGCAATTACACACTGGAGAATTACCTGCCAGCCTACCACCCGGACCTGCACACGATTTACGGGGGTACCAGCCGGCGTGATTTTCCCTATGGTCACCAACCGGATGATGCCTGGCGTGCGGCTCTATACCGTGAATTTCCGAGGCTGGAAAACAAGCGTATGCTGTTGCTGCCCGGACGCTTGTCCCGGTACAAAGGTCACGCGACTTTTATTGAAATGCTGGCCGCTTTGCAACCTGAGTTTGATGACATTCACGGGGTCATTCTCGGCCAGGCCCGGCCGGGCTCGCGTTATATCAACGAGCTCGAAGGTCTTGCTCAACGCAATGGCATCAGCGACTGCTTGACGTTTTGTGGTGTTCGAACCGACATGCGCGATTGGATGGCGGCATCGTACATGGTGTTCAACCTGTGCAGCGACCCGCCTGAAGCTTTCGGCAGGATTGCAACCGAGTGCCTGGCGCTGGGTGTACCGCTGGTGGCATGGAACCATGGTGGCGTCAGGGAAATTCTGCAGCAAATGTTTCCTCGCGGCGCGGTTGTCCCGGATAACGTGGCGGCCCTGGTTGAAAAGACGCGCGAATTTCTGCAGGACAAGCCCGTTGTGAAACACAGTGACGCGTTTTCACTGCGAGACTCCATGGAACAGACCCTGCGCCTGTATCAATCTGCCCTGGAACAGAAAGACAGATGAAAATACTACTCAAACGATTGCAGCTCGAATGGCCCTGCTGGTTGACCGTGTCCTTTTTTGCTTTACTGCCGTTTAGGCGCCTGGCAGAAATCCCATTGTCTGTTTTCGCTTTGTCCCTGCCATTCCTGTTACGCAATGCGGAGCACCGCGAACGCGTCCGGCGCGTGTCGTTCATTGTCATCCCCATATTCCTGTGTTTCTGGATACCCATGGTGGTATCCAGTTTTGATTCCTACATGCCGCAAAAAAGTTGGGGGTCCTCGATAGCCGCTTTGCGGTTCCTCGCCGCTGCACTGAGCCTGTCTGTCTTCCTGCAGACCGATTCTGCACGATGGCGCGTGATCCGCTGGACCTCCTTCATGCTGGTGTTCTGGGCAATCGATAGTTTTGTCCAGCTAATCTTTGGCAGCGACCTGCTTGGCATCGACATGCACCCGGACCGTCTTAATGCCCTTTTTGTCCAGAAATACCAGTTTTTTGGCCCGACCCTGGCCATGCTTTCCCCGTTATTGCTGGAACATGCGCGGCGCCATTGGCCTGTCTGGGCCTGGGTGACCGCATTCAGTTTGACCCTGGGTGCGGTGCTGATCGCGGGTATGCGCTCCGGATGGTTGCTCATGGGTTTGGTGATGGTGGTTTACATGTGGTTGATGTTCAGACGCGATAATCGTGAATTGAGAAAGTTTTCACTCTCAATACCCGTGTTTGCGATAACCGTGATCATTGCCAGTTACCTGGTTTCACCTTTGTTCCAGGCACGCCTGGAGCAATCGCTGATACTGCAACAGGGCTCACATGCTGCTCTCGATGAAGCCAGTGCCTACCGCATGCCAATTTTCAGAACCAGCCTGGTGATGTTCAAACATCACCCGATCAATGGGGTGGGCGTCAGGGCCTTTCCAAGCGCTTACATGGAATACGCCGAGCCCGATGATTTCCACATACGTAACTCGGGCGGCGTCTCGGGTGCAACACATGCGCATAACGTGGTTCTCGAGGTCATGTCTGATACCGGCACAATCGGCCTGGTTGCCATGGTCGTTGGTTTCATATTGGTGCTGGGTCTTTGGCGTGGTATGAAGCCCGCCTTGCGTAACGAGGCCTTTCCTTTTGCCTTAGCGTTGGCGCTGATGCTGTTCCCACTCAATTCCCATTTCGCCCTGTACGGCACCTATATGTCATCACTGATCTGGATGCTGTTTGGCCTGTGGGCTGCCTGTATCGACACCAATTCGGGCCCGCCCAAGACGGATGCCTGATGCGAATCGTGTACTCCATCCTGATGGTCGTGGGCACGCCGTTCGTATTGTTGTATTTTACCCTGCGTGGCTTTCGCGACCGGTCTTACCTGCAACGCTGGCCTGAACGCTTTGGCCGCGTTCCGCCGTCAGCCAGGCCGGGTGGAATCCTCGTACACGCCGCATCGGTCGGCGAGGTCAATGCTGGCCGGTCTTTGATCCGCTCGCTTGCAAGGATATTCCCTGATCACGCCATAACAGTCAGCACTTTGACACCTACCGGTTCAACACAGGTACACAGGGAGTTGGGTGACGACGTATCCAGTTGTTACATCCCAATCGATATCCCGTCGCTCGTTAAGCAGTTTCTGAAGCGTTTGCAACCACGCTTGATCATCGTTATTGAAACGGAAATTTGGCCAAACCTGTACCTGGAGGCGCAGCGAAGCGGAATACCCCTGGTGATGGCAAACGCCCGGCTTTCCGAACGTTCCGCCAAACGTTATCGCATTGCATCAGATCTTGTTGCTCAAACCCTGCAAAGGGTCACATGGATCGGGGCTCAGAGTGTGGATGATCAACGGCGCCTGATCGAATGTGGCGCCAATGCAGACACCGTCCGCATGACTGGTAACCTCAAGTTCGACCTCGATGTGAGTGCCCGTCTTCATGAAAAAGGCAAAGCCTTGCGCGCGCGTTGGGGCCATTCGCGCT